>DATBMP010000304.1:0-10759 GCA_036554845.1 Pyrinomonadaceae bacterium | reverse complement strand
CCCCAATAGTCGTTTAGCCCCAAAAGACCCTGCTGGCGATGCGTGGTCGATTGGGGCCTTACTATGCGCTGAAGTCTACGGCCAGCCGCGCGACTTCGTCGCGAGAAGTCTACTTTTCTCCCTCAGTCTCGGCTTCTGATTTTGGTTCTTTTACTTCAGCCGGAGCAGCGGACTGTTCTGCCTCGACATCGGCAACTTTAGTTTCCTTAGCCTGGGCCCGAGTCCCGGCTTTTTTACCTTCACCACTCTTCTTGGACTTCTGCGCGGGAGTGTGACGGCTGCGCTTCTTCGCATTCTCCAGAGCAAGCAACTCGCGCGGATTATCGACCAACTCGATGATCGCAAGCTCCGCATTGTCGCCAGCACGTGTGCCGAGTTTAAGAATGCGGGTGTAACCGCCCGGTCGGTCCTGATAACGTTCACCAAGCTCATCAAAGAGGCGCTTGAGGGCAGCAACGCCTGCCGTTCGCGCGGGACGCAGTTGTCCGCGACGTCCAGTAAGCGAAGTCTGTTGCATGTTGCCGGCATGGAAAAACCCGGCGGCTTGCCTTCGAAGATGCAGGGCCTGGGATTCTGTTCCTTCACCATCCAAACCGCGCGCGCGTCGCGAGAGGGTAATGGCTTTCTCGATGAAAGGCCGCAACTCCTTCGCCTTTGGCAAAGTCGTTACGATTCGCTCTTCTCTCGAATTGATTAAGGAAACGGCCAGGTTGCGGAGCATGGACATACGATGCTCCGAAGTCCTTCCTAATTTGCGATGTGCTTTCAGGTGTCGCATTACTCTTCTTCCAGATCTTCACTTCCGGTTACGGAAAACGTTTTCTACAGTTCGGGCTCGTCCTCTTCACCTTCGAAATCCGAAGCATCGGCGCCATCGCGACCACCGGAACCGGGAATTGGATTTCCATGCTCGTCAAATTCCATGCCGAAATCCAGTCCCATCCCGTTAAGAATTTCTTTGATTTCGTTCAACGACTTCTTACCGAAATTCTTAGTCGCCAACATCTCGCGTTCAGTGCGCTGGACTAAATCACGAATGGTTCTAATATCGGCATTCTTGAGACAGTTGTAAGAACGCACGGAAAGCTCGAGTTCATCGACTGAGCGATCCAACTGGTCGTTTCTCGGAAGGGGTGGACGCTCCATCTTCGAGTAAGCGAAGTCGTCGGTGTCTTCCTCAAAATTGATGAAGATCGACATATGGTCTTTGATCAGCTTGGCCGCCAGACCAATGCCATCCTCGGGCTTCACTGAACCGTCGGTCCAAACCTCGATCGTCAGCTTGTCAAACTCGGTGTTCTGACCCAAACGGGCAGCTTCAACCGTATAGTTGACCTTCTTGACCGGAGTATGAACTGAATCGATCGGGATGTAGCCCAGCGAGAGATCCTCATCGAAGTTGCGATCAGCAGAAACGTAACCACGTCCACGCTTGAGTCTCATCTCAATGCGCAGCGATCCGCCTTCACTAACTGTGGCGATGTGAACGCTGTCATCGAGGATTTCCACATCCGCGTCGGCCTCGATGTCAGCCGCGGTGACCTCACCCGCACTATCTTTTGAAATGCGCAAGGTCTTAGGCTCGTTTCCGTGCAACTTAAAAGGCACCTGCTTCAAGTTCAAGATGACGTCAGTCGCATCCTCAACTACGCCTTTAATCGACGAAAACTCATGTTCCACCCCTTCGATTTTTACTGCGGTGATCGCCGCCCCTTCAATAGATGAAAGCAGAGCGCGACGGAGGGAGTTGCCCACTGTGGTGCCAAACCCGCGCTCAAAGGGTTGCGCGGAAAAGCGACCATAGCGGTCTGTTAGTGTCTCAGTATCCGCCGCAAGTCGCCGCGGCATCTGAAAACCTGTCCAAAGATTATTTTGATCCATAGCCATAGCTTTAAGGTTCCGAATGAGAAAGCTGTTGGTCTGCGTGCTTCCCAGTTGCACGCAGCCCTCAGTTATTTGCTATATAGCTCAACAATCAGTTGCTCGTTAATCGAGCGGTCGATGTCTTCGCGCGTAGGCACACCAGAGATCCTGGCGGTCATGTCAGCACCGTCTGCCGAGATCCACGACGGACGACCACGACCTGACGCCGTTTGCCACGCACCTTCGATGTGGGGGTTCTTGCGGCTAGCCTCTCTAACGCTGATCGCTTCACCCGCCTTAACCTGGTAAGAGGGAATGTCGACCTTACGTCCATTCACGAGGATGTGTCCGTGGTTAACAAGTTGACGTGCTTGTCGGCGCGAGGTGGAGAATCCGGCACGGTAGACCGCATTGTCGAGGCGACGCTCTAACAGGAACAACAGGTTCTCGCCCGTGATTCCCTTCATGCGAGCCGCGCGCTCGAAATAGTTGCGGAACTGTCCTTCGAGAATAAAGTAGATCCGTTTGACCTTCTGCTTCTCACGCAGCTGCTGGCCATAGCCAACCAGCGCCTTTCCGCGCCGCAGGGAATTCCCGTGCTGTCCGGGCGGCTGTGTGCCACGTTTTTCAATTGGACATGACGGCTTGTAGCAGCGGTCACCTTTAAGAAAAAGCTTTGCGCCCTCGCGGCGGCACAATCGGCACACCGCATCTCTATACCTAGCCAAGTGTTTTCTGCCTCCAGTCTGGTTAGACGGAAAAGTTTACAGGCTGCGCAAACGCGCTGGCCCTTCATCCTTTAGGTTACTTCATGATCGATCGAGCTTCGCCGATCGATCTCAACTACTGTCGTGCGATTCAAAACTCTAAACTCTTCGCCGCTTCGGTGGCCGGCAACCGTTATGCGGGATAGGTGTGGTATCGCGAATTGTCGTCACGCGGATACCAGCGTTCGCAATAGCCCGGATTGCGGATTCGCGACCGCCGCCTGGTCCTTTAACACGAACTTCGCACTGCTGCATTCCTGCTTCATGGGCCTTTCGTGCTGCTTCGTAGGCCGCTTGTTGCGCCGCAAACGGGGTCCCTTTACGTGACCCGCGGAAACCGCGGGCACCGGCTGAAGACTGTGCGATCAGATTTCCTTCAAGATCCGTGATCGAGATCATTGTGTTGTTGAAGGACGCGGCGATATGCGCGATTCCATTCGGAACATTCTTCTTCTCTTTCTTGCGAAAGACCTTCTTTTTTCCACCTGCTTTTGCCATAACTTAATCTTCAGTTAGCTGCTCAAAGATTTACGAGTGGCGTTGGGCCACAATTCAAAAGATTACTTCTTGCCCGGTGCCTTCTTCTTGGCGATCGTGGCGCGGCGAGGACCTTTGCGAGTACGCGCATTGGTATGAGTGCGTTGACCGCGAACGGGTAGCGAACGACGGTGCCGCAACCCCCGGTAGCACCCGATATCCATCAGGCGTTTGATGTCCATCTGAATACGCTTACGAAGATCGCCTTCGATCTCACCCTGGGCTTCCAGAATTGCCCTGATTCGACTCAATTCATCTTCGTTAAGATCCTTAACGCGCGTGTCGACGTTCACACCTGCTTCTTTAAGCACTGAACTCGCCCGGGCGCGGCCTATGCCGTAAATGTAGGTCAGCCCAACTTCAGCGCGTTTGTTAGGTGGAAGATCGACGCCAGCTACACGTGCCATTTTCTATACTCCAAAAGATTCCCGTAAAACTCAGGACTATCGCAACAATTAACCCTGTCGTTGTTTATGTTTAGGATTTACGCAGATCACCCGCACCACGCCTTTGCGATGGATGATTTTGCACTTGTCGCACATTTTCTTGACTGATGCCCTAACCTTCATTGCAACCCTCAAATCCAACCGGGACTGTTTTACTTATACCGGTAGGTTATTCGACCTCGATTCAAGTCATATGGTGACAGCTCAACCAGAACGCGATCACCGGGAAGAATGCGGATAAAATGCTTGCGCATCTTTCCGGAAATGTGCGCAAGCACCTGATGCTGGCTTTCCTCTAGCTCCACGCGAAACATGGCGTTAGGCAAAGTTTCCAGCACCTTCGCCATCACCTCAATAGCTTCTTCCTTTGCCATATCCTCTCAGTCGTGAATTTGCCTGTACCGACAAACTGCGAATACTAACATGCGGTCTGTGGCTTTTCCAAGCCGCGCACTATCATCAGTTACAGGACACTGTAGCGGTCTCGCGGCGAGCGACCGGAACCACCCTGGTTAGGACCTCAGGGCCCTCTTCGGTTATCGCAATTGTGTGCTCCACGTGGGCGCTGGCACGGCCGTCCATCGTGACCACCGTCCATCCATCCGAAAGCACTTTGGTGTAGTGATTTCCCAGATTGATCATTGGTTCGATGGCAAAAACGTACCCTGCCTTGATTTTGGGTCCCTGACCGGGCTTCCCATAGTTTGGAATCTGGGGGTCCTCGTGCATGCGCCGGCCGATTCCATGACCAACATAATCACGAACCACGGAATACCCATGGGCCTCAGCGTACTCCTGAACCGCCCAACCAATGTCGCCTAAACGTTTACCCGGCCAACATTGATCAATAGCCCTCTCGAGACATTCTTCGGTAACACTGATCAGATTCAGCCACTCTGGTGACACATCTCCGATTGGTACTGTCGTCGCGGTGTCACCAACAAAGCCTTCCAGAGTTACTCCACAATCGATAGAGAAGATGTCACCAGACTTCAGTTTGTACTCCGAAGGAAAACCGTGGACCACCTGGTCGTTTACTGAGGCACAGATCGAGAAAGGAAAACCGTTGTATCCCTTGAACGTCGGCAGCGCCCCAGCGTCACGAATCATTTTTTCCGCTGCCCGATCCACCTCGAGCGTAGAAATTCCCGGGACAGCGATGCGCCTCAACTCTTGCAGCACCTGGCCCGCAAGCTTGCCGGCGGCCCGCATCTTAGCGATCTCTTTCTTTGACTTTCCGATGATCACTTCTTAATAAAAGGGTCGTCATCCCTCAACTACCCGAACGATTTCATTGTAGATCTCTTCCGGGTCCCGCATTCCATCCACGACTCGCAGCTTGTTGCTCTGCTTGTAATACTCAATCAGTGGCCGGGTCTGCTCCTGATAAGTTGCCAGCCTTGCCTGAACAGTTTCCGGATTGTCGTCAGCTCGCTGCTGCAATTGGGCTTCAGGATGGCGGTCACAGACGTTGTCATTCTGTGGCGGCTTGAAATAGACGTTATATATCTCGCCACAAACTGGACAACTGCGTCGGCCCGTCATGCGCTTGGACAGCGACTCTATCGGAACAGCCACTTCGATCGCGACGATCTGTTGGCCTTGCTCGGCAGCAAGCTGGTCCAGCATTTGTGCCTGGGCCAAAGTGCGGGGAAAGCCATCAAGCACGTAACCACCCTGGCAATCATCACGTGACGTTCGATCGCGTACGAGCCGAATCGTCAGCTCGTCTGGAACGAGCCTTCCCGACTCCATAATCGAACGGACCTCTTCAGCAACCGGCGTATGTTCATTCTTCAGCGCGCGAAAAATGTCTCCCGTGGAGATCTGGGGCAGGCCCAATCGCTCCTGAAGAAGGCGCGCTTGCGTACCTTTTCCGGCACCCGGCGCTCCCATAAGCACGATGATCTTCGACATACGAGTTCGCTCCCGGATAACTCAAAGATCGAACGGAGTTGATCAGGCCCTGCGCCCGCGCAAACGACTGCTGCCGCCGAGGAATCCCTCGTAGTTCCGCATTACAAGTTGCGCTTCAATCTGCGCCACCGTATCCATTGCGACTCCGACAAGAATCAGCAGGGATGTACCACCAAAGTAGAACTGATAACCCATTCCAGTCGGAATCCAACTCAACCCCGGAGTGCTGCTCACAAACGCATCCAGCCAATTACCGATCCAAGGCAGCCGCGCCACTTTGAATCCGCTCAACATGAACTGAGGGACAAACGCGACCAGCGCCAGATAGACCGCACCAACTACCGTCAGTCGCGTCAAAATCGTATTCAAGTATTCAGCCGTAGCGCGTCCCGGTCGAATTCCCGGCATGAACCCACCATGCTTACGAAGATTGTCGGCAACCTCTTCCACGTTGAAAACGATTGAAACGTAAAAAAATGTGAAGAAGACGATCAAGCCGAGAAAGATCAATTCGTAATAAGGATCACTTGCGTGGAAGGTTTGAAAGAACCCCCAGACCTTGGCCCATGTCGTGTTGGTAGCATTTGGGTCTGGAGGAAATGCCGCAAACAAACTCTGCGGCATCGACAGAACCGATGACGCAAAGATCACGGGGATCACGCCGCCCATGTTGATCTTGAGCGGCATGGTTGTCTGCTGGCCACCTACAACCTGACGACCAACATGTCGCTTAGCATAGCTGATGGGTATCTTGCGTCTTGCTGCCTCGACAAAAACGATAAAAGCAATGATCGCTACCATTGCGAGGACCAGCGCGATGACACCGATCGTCTCCATCGTGTCTCCGCCGCGCACTCTTTCAAACACTTGCTGAACGCCTTGCGGCAGTCCGATGACGATACCGGCAAAGATCAGCAGCGATATTCCGTTACCTACTCCGCGTTCAGTGATCTGTTCACCCAGCCACATCACAAAGATGGTACCGGTTGTCAGAGTTAACACTGTGGTCAGCAGAAAGCCCCACGACGGCGCTCCCACGCCATTCACCTGCAACCAGTGCGCTACGAAGGAGGTCTGGATACAAGCCAGCACGACGGTGAGATAACGCGTCCATTGATTAATCTTTTGACGCCCAATCTCTCCTTCTTCCTGTAGTTTCTTCAAGGGTGGATGGACCACCGTCATCAACTGCAAGATGATTGACGCAGTAATGTATGGGGTGACGCCCAGCGCAAAGATCGAAATGGTGCGAAAGTTTCCACCTGAGAACAGATCCAGAACACCGAGCAGTGTTCCCGCCACATCCTGCCAAACCTGATCCAATCGTTCTCGATCGATTCCCGGAGCACTGATATGTGCTCCCAGCCGGTAGACCGCCAGCATTCCCAGGGTGAACAGAATGCGCCGGCGCAGATCCGGCACATTGAACATGTTGCGAACAGCGGCTAAAAACTTCTCCATATCGATCTCTTCCTGCGCAGCTTGCGATCTCTATTTACCGATTTCCAGCGCCGCGCCACCCGCCTTCTCAATCTTCTCTCGTGCACTCTTTGTGAAGCGGTGTGCTGAAACTCGCAAGGCTTTCGATAATTCGCCGTTTCCGAGCACGACTACATCGTGCTTCGCCTTCTTGATGATTCCACGGTCGTGCAGTACTTCAGGATTGACCTCTTCGTTGGCCTCAAAACCTTTGTCGAGAGCGGCAAGGCTGACTTCAAGCCAGCGCTTCTTGAAGATATTGGTGAAGCCACGCTTGGGTAGACGACGATGCAATGGCATCTGTCCGCCTTCGAAACCAATCTTCTGCGAGTAGCCCGAGCGGGATTTCTGCCCCTTCTCGCCACGCGATGCGGTCTTACCGAGACCCGAACCCGGTCCTCGACCAACTCTCTTCTTCTTATGCGTCGAACCCTTAGCAGGGCGAAGACTGTTCAAACTGATCGGCATTATTTACTCCGTACTAATTTCAGGAAGATGGTGCTATTCAACGATACGCAACAAGTGAGGCACCTTGGCAACTGCACCTCTCATCGATGCGTTATCAGGTCGCTCTACTATCTGATTGAGTTTCGTCAGTCCAAGACTGCGAACCATCTGCTTGTGCGTCTTCGGCGCAGCGATGAAACTTCGGTAATACTGAATTCGAATTGTGTTCTTATCAGGTTCTGTTTTTGCTTTTCGTGGCATAACAACTCCGCAAGGTGCCTTCCTCAGTGAGGGCGCGCAACCTACATCTCCTCGACCTGTTTTCCGCGTAGCCTCGCCAGCTCCATCGGATCCTTCATCCTGAGGAGCGCATCGAATGTGGCACGCACTACGTTGTGTGGGTTTGTCGAGCCGAGCACTTTGGTGCGAACGTCTCGGACACCAACCGCCTGCATCACCGCCCGCACGGCGCCACCCGCAATCACGCCTGTTCCTTCGGACGCCGGCTTGACCAACACCCGGCCCGCACCAAATTTTCCAATCAGTTGATGCGGCAGAGTGTTATTGATTAAAGGAACTCGGATCAGGTTCTTCTTAGCTGATTCGATTCCCTTCTTGATTGCCAAAGGCACTTCACGCGCCTTACCTGTTCCGAAGCCCACGTGACCGCCTTCGTCACCAACTACAACGAGAGCAGCGAATGAAAGGTTCTTACCACCCTTAACCACTTTCGTGACGCGGTTGATCGAAATGACCTGGTCTTTAAGGTCCAATCCCTGCGCGGGAATACGTTGTTTAGGTTGTCTCATTGCTATTCTTTGCCGTTCTCCGCGGATTGATCGCTAGCCTCTTCCGCCGCCTCGTTCTTGTTGAGGCCAGCTTCACGTGCTGCGTCGGTCAACGCCTTTACTCGACCGTGATAGAGATACCCTCCACGGTCGAACACAACTTGCTCGATTCCCTTTGCCAAAGCCCGCTCAGCGATTGCCTTGCCAACTCGGCGGGCAGCATCGAGATTACCGCCGGTGCCGGTGCGAAGGTCCTTCTCAGTGGTCGCGGCTGCAACGAGCGTCCGGCCTTCAAGGTCATCAATCACCTGCGCATAGATGTGATTTAAGCTTCGATAGATAGCCAGGCGCGGCCGATCTGAGCTGCCCCTGACCTTTCTTCGAATGCGTTTGTGTATCGCTTGTCTTACTACTGCTCTATCCGTGTGTGACATAAGGTTATTTTTGATTGCCAATTGTCGATTGTCGATTGCCAATTGCCAATTGCCGATTGCCGATCAACTCGATACTCAGGATCGTCCTTCAATCGACATTCGACAATCATCAATCGCCAATTACTTCCCTGTCTTACCAGGCTTCAGCTTGATCTGTGCATCAGCGTAACGGATGCCTTTGCCCTTGTAGGCGTCGGGCTTGCGAAGCTTATGCATCTCGGCGGCGACCTGGCCCAGCTTCTGCTTATCAATACTGCTAAGAGTCAACGTCGTCTGATATTGCTGAATGGCGCCCTTGGTAGTTAAGCGTTCAGCCTTTGCCTCAATACCTTCCGGAAGTGGGAACTCAATCGGATGCGAATAGCCGAGCGAGAAGACGATCTTTCGTGATTGCACGTCAGCCTTGTAACCCACACCCACTACATCCATCTGGCGAGTGAACCCTTCGGTGACACCAACGATCGCGTTGTTTGCCAGTGCGCGAGCCAGTCCATGCAAAGCCGCTTGCTCATCATTCGTACGTTCGGCCCGCAATTCGTCACCCTCTAACTTGAAGGTGATTCCCTGTGGAACGGGTGTTTTCAAGACACCTTTCGGGCCTTTCACCTCAAGCTCCTGCTCTTTGATGGTGACGCTAACGCCCTTCGGCAAAGTGATCGGTTTTTTTCCAATGCGCGACATATATCATTTCCAATTTTCGATTGCCGATTGACGATTTCGTATCGTCCGGCAGTCAGTTAATAGATCTGGGCCAACAATTCTCCGCCGATGTTTTCGCGCCGGGCATTTTTTCCGCTCATCAACCCTTTGGAGGTCGAGACGATGTTGACTCCATAGCCACCGAGCACTTTAGGAATCTCCGTCGAACCGATGTAAACCCTGCGACCCGGTCTCGAGACGCGCTCAAGGTGAGTGATCGAAGAGGTACCGCGTGCGTCATAACGAAGAAAGATGCGAATACTCCGCTTGAGGCCTTCGCCCTTGATCACAAAATTGTTGATGTACCCCTCTTCTTTCAGAATCCGGGCGATTTCGAGTTTCAGCTTGGAGGCCGGAATATCCACACGCGAGTGCTTTGCCGCAATAGCATTGCGAATTCGCGTCAACATATCGGCGATCGGATCAGTCATTTATTAACTCCGTCAGCTTGCTGATTTCTGATTGCCAATGCCGCAGTAACCAGTCGGCAATCGACAATTGGCAATCGGAAATATTCTTACCAACTACTCTTAACTACTCCAGGGATCTGACCCTGAAGCGCTAGTTCACGGAAACAGATGCGGCAGAGATTAAACTTCCGCAAGTAGGCGCGAGGGCGGCCACAACGTTTGCAGCGGGTGTATGACCTTACTGAAAACTTCGGTTTCCGCTGTGCTTTCGCAATCAGTGATTTCTTTGCCATAAGTTCGTCTATCGCTAATCGTCAATCAATAGTTATCGTCAGCTGTTACGCTCACGCTATTGCCGGAAGGGCATCCCGAGTCCTTTCAACAAGGCCCGGGCCTGTTCATCGTTACGTGCTGTGGTCACGATTGAAATGTTCATGCCTCGCAGCTTGTCCACCTTGTTGAAGTCGATCTCCGGAAAGATCAACTGCTCGCGTACGCCGATCGTGTAGTTGCCACGGCCATCAAATGCCTTGGGCGACACACCACGAAAGTCACGAACACGCGGCAGAGCAATCGATACCAGGCGATCAAGAAATTCATACATCCGGTCGCCGCGGAGAGTCACCATGACGCCGATCGGCATTCCCTGACGCAGCTTGAAAGACGCAATCGACTTCTTGGCCTTGGTAATTACCGGCTTCTGGCCCGTCACCGCGCGTAACTCATCTGCCGCCGTGTCGAGTATCTTCGAGTTTGCGATCGCTTCACCCATTCCCATGTTGATTACGATCTTCTCAACCCGAGGAATAGCCATCGGATTAGCGATGCTAAATTCCTTCGCTATCGCCGGGGCGATCTCTTTCTGGTAACGCTCTTTTAACCTTGCTGCCATTTCAATCCTCGTCGCGCGTATTTTGAAGTCACGCACATCCTTTTATTTCTCTATCGTGTGGCCACTAGTTGACGCCACAC
>DATBMP010000292.1:0-4113 GCA_036554845.1 Pyrinomonadaceae bacterium | reverse complement strand
GCGTGAAGTTTCTCGACTCTTCGCCTTCGTAGTGCCGGTTCGGCATCTTGCGATTCGCTGTCATCGAGAGATGACAACCAAAACAACTTGTGACCCATGACGAGTGACACGAGAAGCAGGTCATGTTGCTGTCGGCGTGGGCCAGTTGACTATCGTTCTCTGGCAGCACGCCCCAGGTTTGATTGTCTTTGCGAATCGTCTTGGCGTAACGCGACTTCTCTTTGTAATCAGGTGAGCCGGGAGTGATGGTGTCGAGCGTTTGCGGCACGCGCCACCAACGTCCGGGGACAACCATCGAGTTTTGAATGATGTCGCCGCTCTTCAATTGCACGTCGGCACCCTTTTCAGTTTTGCGCGTTCGGTCGCGTGTGACTCGTTGGAATAGCGGAATTCGTGCGCCATCAGCATCACGAACCCGTAAGCGAGTCAGGTCCTGACCTTCGAGTGGCTGGTTCTGCGAACGCCTCCGCTCCGCAACACTTCCGGATGCCAATGCCGCTGCTGGTCCAGAAGTAAACAACTTCGCTTTATTGCGTATCGTGCCGTGGCAGTCTTCACAGGTGATCTCGATTGCCGCACGAGGTTCGTTATAAAGATTTCCGTCTCCGTGAGTGTCCTGCCGGAGGTGACAGTCAACGCAGTGCATCCCCTTATCGAGATGAATGTCTGCCAGGTGTACGGCTTTCTTAAACTTTTCGGGATCTTCGGGAGAGACCAGATTGTCGTTGGCGTCGAGCAGGTTTCCCGTGCGGTCTCGTTTGAAGACTTTGCGAAACATCCAGCCGTGGCCGTGTGAATCTCCGAACTGAGTATTCTTCAACTGGGCGTTAAAGTCCGGGTCACCCGTCTTAGTCAGGAAATCAAAATTGGACCAGAGTCCGCGTAAACTTGCGCCTTCGGGATTGCGATTTAGTTTCCGTTGTTCCTCTGCTTGTGAAGGATTGTGTTGCTTGGCCGGATACATCCTGTCGCCATCACTCTCGTTGTCCCACCACGTCATGCCCAGATAGGTGGCTACCATGTTCGTGCCAGGGTGCATGTGACAGACCATGCATTGGGATGTCGGAATCTGGCTGGTGAACTGATGCCTGATCGGATGGCCCGATTCGTTTCTCGGCATGTTGGGATCGGCAGTCTCTGTGCGGCCGAGGTTTCCTGCGGAGTAATAGAACTCAGAATGTTTGGGATCGCGATCGTTTGCGTAGACCACGTGGCAGGCGCTGCAACCGGAGGAACGATAGTCGCCGGGATGATCATTCGTACCGAGAAAGTTCAGCGTCGGATCCATCAAACGCGTTTTTTGTATTCCCAGAAAGACTGGATCCGTACGCTGGTTCGATCCAAAGCCACGAGGACTCAAACCCTTGTCAGGTTTGCCAGGTTCCTCCTCTTTGTCCGGCAAACCAACTTCCAATCGACGTTTGCCGCCACGTTCAAAAACCCGCAAGACGTTTCCCGGCTGCGAGATCTCAAATCGCGGAAGTGGATCGAGAAAACTCAGTAGCCCATTGATGCGTGCTTCTTCGGCGGTCGGTGCAGGAACCTGGAACAAAGTTTGTGGTTCACCATTTGCCGCGTAACTCTCGCCATAGCGCGCATCCTTCAACGGAAAACTCCCGTTGTTGTAGAGTGCCGCGCCCCACAACATGGCGCCATGCGACATCATATTGCGCGCAACATTCTTAGATTCGACTTCATGACATGCACTGCCGCCGCAAGTCTGCGCTGCAACTCGGTTATCACCTGGATTGACGAAACGGATGAACTCCCAACTCTCGCGGGCCAGAAGTGTGTTGCTCCGTTCCGGATTTGCGCCCGTGTACTTGCCGTCGCGAGTCCACTCGCTTGGAAAACGTGGACGCACATGGGCTTCACGTTTTACTCGTTCAATCTCTTTCGGATCGTCGCTGGTCTTCCTGGGCACCGGGTTTCCACCATGACACGCGGTACACGTTAATCCCACTGCGTCTTTACCGTCTTTCAGAGTTGTGAAAGTTTCGGTGGTGCCATACTTGTGCATCGGCTCGATGGGTGCGTGACACGAAATGCAGCCTTCGAGACGCGGTGGTTGCGCGGGCTGTTGTGTTGTGGACGAGGATCGCGTAATAGGCTCGTAATCACGCGCACGCACGCGCTGATCGGATAGCACGCCGCTCAGAACAAATACCAAGCAGGCCAAAAGTAGTGGTAACCGGATTGATGACGTTTTGTTCGTCATAAGTTTAAATTTCTCTGCGCTCTCCGCGTCTCGGCGTTCTCTGCGTCAATTGGTCTCGTGTAAGGCGCCTCTCTCGTGACATGAGTTAACGCAGAGATCGCAGAGCCGCAGAGATCGCAGAGAATCACTATTCTTCAAACCCAAGAACTTTTCGATGAATCCCATCCTTTAACAAGGTCACATTGAAGTTAATCAGCAGTCCGACTTGCCAACCACCAAGGCGCAAATAAGTTAGAAGTTGGGCATCGTGAACAGGTATCAGTGCCGCAACTGTCTTGCACTCCAGCACTACCTTATCAGCAACAACGATGTCGGGCTTGTAACCCCATCTCAACTCTATTCCTTTGTACTCGATTGGATACTTGATCTCCGTGGTGAACGGAATATTCCGCAAGAACAATTCTCTACAAACACATATTCGGTACGCTGACTCAAGTAAACCCGGTCCAGGTTTTCGATGCACTTCGATCGCACTGCCGATAATCTCGCGCGTTAGCTCATTGAGGTGAGGTCCCATGGCTTCTCCTTTGTGTAGGAGTTATCTCATTCTTACTTTCGCTCTGGTTAGAAGATCAACTTCAACTGCGCGAATAACGAATACAACGGCTTACTGGGATTAATCACATCCGGTTCACAGAAATCACCCACACCTGGCGGACAATTTCGCGGGCGATCAGTAAAGATGTCCCGGAATCCACGACCCGTTTGCAGCATCGCTGCGCCGAAATTCAACTGCACGTTATTTATCAGAAACGGCCGGTACGCCACGCCGACGCTGTAATCAAAACCAATTTCATGACGAATCCGGTTCTGCAACAAGATGAACTCGAGCGGTTCAGTCCGATGAAATCGCAAGTAGTTCGCATTGAAAATCGCTTTGATCTTCTGCGTCACTTCCACATCGAGCCCAGCGTTGTAGATAAAGATTCCCGGGTTCACAAAATTTGCCTGGCCTTCCGTCTTACTGCTCCTCAAACTGGGAAGCAGACTGTTGGGTTGGACCAGGCCCACACCCGTCTGCGTTAATCTGATTCCATTTCGGTTCCAGAACGAGAACTGTCCGCCGACAAAGTTTGGATCATCGAAGATCGCATCGAAACCAGTTCCCTTCCCGTCAGTTGGATCCGAATCGCCCTGGGCAAAGAAGAACGACCCCTTGAACCTCAGGTAGTCTTTATCGATCGAAGCTTCAACTGCGGCCATGTGCGACTTCACCCGAACTCGGCGCCCGGCAATCGGATTTCGTTCGTCGCTGCCGAACGCATAGTAGTAGGAGTTGGTGAGATTTAATCGCCCCAGATGCCCGTCACCATTAACGCCCAGGTACCCAACTTTAATCGCGTGTGGTCGAACATCGCCGATTAGTGACGGCCGCACAAGGAAACCATTGTTGTCGAACTTAATCGAGCGACGATCGTCGTTGTAATGCGCGCTGGCCTGAATCGTGTAGCCTTTACGAATGAAGTCCTGACGAAAGAGATTCGCGATGTAGACATTCTGACGACGGCTATCGAATGTGTTGAGGTTGCTGTTCGTGTCTTTCTCGAGCATGAAGAAGTAGGCCGCATTGTATTGATAACGGTTGTTATCAAAAGCTCCGAACAACCTCGCGCCGAGGTTGTTGTCTGAGAAGATGAAACCACGAAAATCCGAAACAAACGGTTGGATACCAGCGCGCACTGAAATGAAATCAAAGTTTGCGTTCACGTCCGCAAGCTTCACCTCACCGAAAGCCTCTTCCAGCGAAACATGCGTATCAGTGCGATTCGTGCCGCGCAGCACGTTGATGTTTACGACGCCATTCTCACGAGCGTTGAGATAGTTGGGAACGCTAAAGGTGGGTGAGATCTTGATGGCCCATTCGCGCGGTTTAAAAGTCGTGTCGCCTTTGAACA
>DATBMP010000282.1:0-4098 GCA_036554845.1 Pyrinomonadaceae bacterium | reverse complement strand
GATAGCGCCTCGGCGTTATCACCCTCGCTGCTCACCATTCTGACGGAACGAGCCGCGGTGCGGAATAATGAGATGGTTCATTAGTCTCAATGGTCCAGGTGGTCAGGTGGTTGGGTGGTGGTCGTTCATTGTCAGTGGTCGGAGGTAAGTTCATTGTCAGTGGTCGGTTGTTTTAGATGCCGGGCTTGCGCCGTGGTAGTTCAGGCTCGCCGCGAAGATCACTGGCTAGCACTGTTTCGGCTTCGCCGCCGGATGTGAGGCTGCGGCTCTGCCCAGCCGGATGCGCCTTTAAATCCTGGAGGGCTCCGCCCTGGCGCTTAGGACAAAAGGTCTTTTTTGGAGTTCCGGCTCTGCCACACCTTTGCGGTAAGCCTGCGGCTTACCGAACCTTCATATATTTTGATCCAGGCTATGCCTCAAAGATGAAACAGTTTAGGCATAGCCTGATTAAAGTTGGACTAGCGGTAAGCCACAGGCTTACCGCAAGCGGGCGGCAGAGCCGTACCAAAAAGACCTTCCGAGGGCGAAGCCCAACTTTTAACCAACGATTCCGGCTGTGCAGAGCAGCAGCCTCACATCCGGCGGCGAAGCCGAAAGGGTGCTAGCTAGTAACTTCGCGGCCAGCGTGAACCACCACGGGACAAGCCTGTGGCATCAAGTCCTGGTTCGGGCTTCTTTTGTAGCGTCGAGCGTGAAGTACCAACCGGGGCGAGCCCGTGGCATCAAAGCCCGCAACGTTTTATCAACCCGCACTCTGCGACTTGCGCAGCACTTGCTGAGAGATCCGTCCCACGTTCGCTTGTTTCTGCTTGCTTACGCTATGTCGGGGAGAGAACAGCGAAAGCCAAATCACCTTCAGAAGAATCTTCGGATGAAATAGAGAGTTGGGCTTTCGCAGCATGTGGAATATCTCGATCAAGGTTCGCCGCACTTCCTTGTCGGTTATGGTGAGCTCAACTACTCGGTCCAGGTACGAGTGCATGAACCGCGTCTTAAAATTTGGCTTCGCGCCCTCAGTCTCAAGAAACCGGCAATCCTCACCCGTCGCAAGTAGCCATGGCGCTGAGTTGACCTTGGCCAACCGTTTCTGAAACACAGAGGACATTCCCTTGAGACTGCCATCAGAAAAACGTTTCTTCTGATCTGCCAGAGTTTCTGAAAGCGTTAACGCACCGATTGCCGCGATCGTCATTCCCTGACCGTAGACCGGATTAAACGCGCAGGTGGCATCGCCGATCACAAGAAAGTTATTCGGGAGGCGATTCATCAACTCGTAATGTCGCAGTCGATTTTCAGCCGCGCGATAGCTGTGGATTGGCGAACACGGCTCGAGGTCCTTCACCGCGTTGTAGATCATGGGATGGGCAAGGTTTTGCGCAAACTCCAAATACCCCTGCTCGTCAGATGGCGGGTAGTCGCGACCACCACCAACCAGACTGAGTAGCCAGCGATCACCTTCAACCGGAAAAATTATTCCACCGCGTTTGCGATGTGGTGGGGCAGACTGAATGTAGGCGCACTTCCAGTCCTCACTGGAATCACCTGGCTTTTTGAACAGTCGGCTTGAGTATCCTTGAAACGCATTGATGACTGTTTCCTTCGGCTGTCCGAAACCAAGTTCTTCAAGCCACCGCGGCGCGGCCGATCCACGACCTGTCGCATCAACGACCAGGTCGGAATGAAGCGGCACATGCGTGGATGCCATGGTGTCTTGCACCCGTGCGCGAATCACTACGCCGACTACGTCTTCGTTCGTCTCGTTCGGTATCAAACTAACGACTTCAGTGTTATCGAGAATCGTGATCTGACGATCCGGTAAGAGCCGACGCCGGACTTCACTGTCGAGTAGAGGGCGTGTCATCGTCAACATCGTTAAGCCTGATCTGAAGTTCACGCCAAAACCGGCTGGGGTCAACCAGGCTGACTCGCTCGCCATGTCAATCTCCAGAGCACCGCTGGCGATCAACTGATCGGTGAGACCTGGAAAAAGTTCCTCAAGGATCAGCTGGCCGCGTTTCATGAGCACGTGGACATGATTTCCCTGTGGGACTCCTTTTCGCGCCGCTGGTTGGCTGGGATAACTATCTCTCTCGATCAGCGTCACCTGATCAAAGTGATCGCGCAGTACTCGCGCTGTCAGCAAGCCTGCAATACTGCCTCCAATCACAATCGCGTGACGCTTACCATTGGAATTCTCCTGCCGCACACTCGTTGTATTCCTTGTATTACTCACTGCAATTACTCCCCTTTACATCTCGCTAATTAGGTTTGGGTATAATGTGAGGTACTGAAGGTCCTCAATGTCAGGTGTTTGTTGCAGATGTCCCCGGTCGAGTTCCCAGAGATTAAGGTGCCGCAGCTGTTGAAATCCTTAAGAGTGGTTGAGGTTTTTCTGAAAGAGTTCTGAAAGGCGTGGGGGCAAAATGGTTTCAAGACAGCCGAAGCGCGCATACCTGTTCGGTGATCTGCTACTCGATCTGCGAGAAGGTCTTCTTTTGCGCAATGGTCAACCGGTGCCGCTGACACCCAAAGCCCTGGAAACACTGGTCGTTTTGGTGGAAAACAGCGGCCACGTGTGCAGCAAGGAAGAGTTGATGAAGCGGGTTTGGCCTGACAGTTTTGTAGAGGACAACAACCTCTCGCAAAACATCTCGCAGTTGAGAAAAGCGCTGGGCGAAGCTGGCGACTCAGCTTCGCAATACATCGAGACCGTTCCTCGACGTGGCTATCGCTTCAAAGTTCCAGTGACTGTGAAGGAAGGTCTCTCGCGGGAATCATTAGTGTCACGAGAACCCTCAATCGCTGATGAAGATACCTACCCGCGGGGCGACCTTGTCGCCGAAACTATTCGTCGCGCGGAGAGGGCCTTTCCCAAAGAACTAACCACTGTCCCCGAAACAAGATATGCGCACAGTGGCGACGTGAATATCGCCTATCAGGTACTGGGCAATGGACCACTTGATCTGGTTTTTGTGATGGGATGGATTTCGCATCTCGAATACTTCTGGCTCGAACCTGATTTCGCATACTTCCTCAGGCGACTGGCATCATTCTCGCGTCTCATCCTGATCGATAAACGTGGTACCGGTCTGTCTGATCGTGTGCCGTTGCACCAACTGCCGACTCTGGAGCAGCGAATGGACGATGTCAGGGCGGTGCTTGAAGCAGTTGGATCCAAGCGGGCCGCGCTTTGTGGAGTGTCGGAAGGTGGTCCAATGTCGGCGTTATTCGCGGCAACCTATCCTGAACGCACCGCGGCTTTGATTATGATCGGCACGTATGCAAAACGTGTATGGGCGCCTGATTATCCCTGGGCACCGACGACTGAAGAGCGCGCCCACTTCTTTGAAGAGATAGAGCAACACTGGGGCGGACCAGTCGGACTTGAGGAGCGTGCGCCGAGCAAGATTGACGATCAGCAGTTCCGGGATTGGTGGGCTACTTACTTGCGGATGGGAGCGAGTCCAGGTGCAGTGGTAGCACTAACCAGGATGAACGCTGAAGTGGACGTGCGTCATGTGTTGCCGAGCATCCGAGTTCCGGTGCTGGTAATTCACCGCGCAGGTGACCGATGTTTGAAAGTTGAAGAGGGTCGTTATGTCGCAAGTCTGATTCCCGGTGCAAAGTATGTCGAGTTGCCGGGTGACGATCACCTACCGTTTGTCGGCGACAAGGACGCGATTGTTGATGAGATTGAAGAGTTTCTTACGGGGGCGCGTCACACGCTTGTACCCGAGCGTGTCCTGGCGACACTTCTGTTTGTTCAATTTGATGGTCGCAAAACTCACGGTGATGATCTGCTGAAACGCTTCCAGGCACATATCAAAAAAGAGATCTCCTGGTTTCGCGGCCGGGAGATTGACGGCGCCAACGAAGGACCGCTGGCGACGTTCGATGGACCAGCGCGTGCGATCCGCTGCGCGTGTGCGATCACAGAGTACGCCACCCGTTTGGGAATTGAAGTACGTGCGGGTTTGCACACGGGTGAATGTGATCTACTTCAGGAAGATCGTGTTGGTGGCGTCACGGTTGAGATTGGCAGGCGCGTTCGGGACCACGCTGCGGTGAGGGAGGTGTGGGTCTCGCATACGGTGAAAG
>DATBMP010000022.1:0-7676 GCA_036554845.1 Pyrinomonadaceae bacterium | reverse complement strand
CTGGCTTACCTAGAACTTCAAAGTAGTAGGAGGCTATGCCTTCTTCGTGTCCAGCAGGCATAGCCTTTTCCTAGGTCGTGCTGGACGGTAAGCCAGAGGCTTACCGCAAGGGATGCGGCAAAGCCGCCGCTACAAATCCGTAATCCCAATCCCCAAATTCCAAATTCCCAATTTCCAAATCCCCAAATTCCAATTTCCAATTCCCAATTTCCAATTTCCAATTCCCAATTTCCAAATTCCAAATTCCAATTTCCAATTTCCAAATTCCAATTCCCAATTCCCAAATCCCAATTTCCAATTCCCAATTTCCTCCCGCGCTTGCCTCCGCACTCCATAACATCTACCGTTGCGCGCGATGCCCAAAGAGCTTCGCTTGATGATCGTCGCGGGTGAACCCTCAGGAGACGCACATGCCGCGGCATTAGTTAATGCACTGAGAAAGCTGGCCCCTGATACCAAATTCTTCGGTGCAACTGGTCCACAATTGCGAGCCGCTGGTGTGGACACAGTCGTAGCGACAGATCACCTTTCAATCGTAGGTTTGGTGGAGATCGGTGGCGCGCTGCCGAAATTCCTGCGCGCCTACAAACAACTGAAACGTGCCGCAACGGAGAGAAATGCCGACGCTGTGGTGCTCGTTGATTGGCCCGATTTTAATCTTCCACTCGCTCATGCTCTTCACCGCCGCGGCATAACAGTTATCTATTACATCAGCCCGCAACTGTGGGCCTGGCGTTCGGGTCGAGTGAAAAAGATCAAGCGTGACGTTGATCTCTTGCTGACGATCTTGCCGTTTGAAGTGGACTGGTATACGCAGCAAGGTGTAGAGCACGTGGAGTTCGTGGGCCATCCACTCGCTGGCGAAGTTCACGCGCGTTACGACCGGCGAGAGTTTTGCAAACGTCACCATCTCGATCCTGATTCGCCGATCGTCTCCCTGCTTCCTGGCAGCAGGCATAAAGAACTGGTGCGAATCCTGCCGCCGATGCTGGATGCTGCCGCAAGGATGGCAGAACAAAGAAGTGAGATTCAGTTTGTATTGGTTGTTGCGCCGAGTCGCTCCATCGCGGAAGCACAGGTGATTGTTAACGAGTTCAAGAGTCTGCCTCCGGAAAGTTTGAAGATCGTTCATCACGAAACACGAGAAGCGCTCGCGGCTTCAGACCTTGCTGCAGTAGCAAGTGGGACCGCTACTTTGGAAGCGGCTTTGCTCGAAACGCCGATGGTCATCGTTTATCGCGAGTCGGCTTTCAACTGGCACACGTTGGGGAACTTGATAAGTACCGATCACTACGGACTGGTTAATCTGATTGCGGGAGAACGAATCGTGCCAGAGTTAATTCAGGACGACTTGAACGGTGAGCGCCTGGCGAACGAGTTATTGGATCTCCTGAAGCCCGACAAAAATGCAGCGATGAAGATGAGGTTGAAAGAGGTGATTGCCAAACTGGGTGAGGGTGGGGCTTCCGAAAAAGCGGCAAAAGCGATCCTGAGAGAATTGAAATAGGACCAATCGGACAAATAAGACCTAGCTAGAGCCTTTTTCAAGTTCCTCTAATCTCTTCCGCAGTTCTTTGATCTCGTCGCGCAACGCAGGCAGCCGTTGCAGGTGTGCGTTTAATCGCTTGTAGTCCGCCAATGGTTGGATCGGGATGCCCCACCAGACACCGGGTCGAACAATCTTGCCCGGCAACACTCCCGCTTTTGACCCGATCACGGCGCCGCTTTGCACCCGAATGTGATCACCGAAACCAACCTGACCTCCGATCACACAATCATCTTCAATCGTCACACTGCCACTAATCCCCGTTTGCGCGGCGATCACAACTCGTTCTCCGATATCGCAGTTGTGACCAACATGGACCATATTGTCGAGCTTTGTGCCGCGACCGATTCGTGTGCGGCCCAGCGCTCCCCGGTCAATCGTTGTATGTGCTCCGATCTCGACATCGTCTTCAATCACCACCGTGCCGATCTGCGGAAACTTGTGATAGCCCATGTCGTCCCGCACGTAACCAAACCCATCCGCTCCAATACAGACCGCTGCATGTAGGACCACTCGATCGCCTATCGTGATGCCATCGTAAAGAACTACATTCGGATGTAAGACACAGTCGGCACCGATCGTGACATTGGCACCGACAACGACGCCCGCTTCAATTCGCGTATCAACGCCAACGCGCGCATTTTCACCAATGCTTGTGTGTGGGCCAAGGTAGGCGGTCAAGGCGATGTCCGCCGTATCAGCGATGACGGCTGTAGGATGGATGAATGGTTCACGACGAAGTGGTGGATAGAGAAGCCTGGCGATCAACGAGAAGGCAAGCTTGGGGCGAGGGACAACTATCAGCGTGTTTTGGAATTGAGCTACAACGGCCGAAGTTGCAGGCGAATAACTCTCAGGAACCAATAAACAAGAGGCTCGGCTCAGTGGGATTTTCGCGAAGAGTTTTTCGTCTTCGACGTAAGCGATTTCGCCCTCACCAGCTTCTTCAAGGCCGGCTACTCTGGCAACAATCACTTCAGTATCACCGATGACTCGTCCGCCGACGTGCTTGGCAAGTTCAGCTGTAGTTTTGGGTTGGACCATTCAGCAACCAAAGGTTCAGAAGCCGTCCATCTTCGGTCCTTCACCTTTCTCTAACATCTCGATGTATTCCTTGATCAAGCTGGACAGATATTCATCGTAGTTCTTGTTTTGTTCCTCGTCCAACTCTTTGTCTGCCAGTGTCAGTTTGCTGGCGGCTTCAAAACTCTTGAGCGCGCCCCTCCCGTCGCGGAGGAAATACTTCATGGCGCCAATTAGATAAAGCACTTCCTTGCGCGACCCTGCTTTCTCCTTGTCGGCCAACATCCGCTCGCTTAGCGCCAGGGATTTTTTGCGAGCTTCGTCAGCCTCAGCTAACTTCTTATCACTCTCCAGATGATAGGCCTTGACGCGATAGAAATGATTCCAGAACGCATCGTCAGTTTTGCCCAGGACACGATAGACCTTTTCAGCAACGGCGATCCGCGCTGGGAGGGGAATTTCGTTATACGGAGGCCGATGCCGTCCCTCGTCCCCGGTGATGGTTTTCTGTGGTGGTAAATAAACGCCTTCGAGCAGGGTGCGCAACTCGGCGATCTTCTCAGCCGGTACATCCTTGAAGATTCCCATGAAAGCGGTGTAACGACATTTCTTGCAACTGTACCAACTGGGACCGGCAGTGTGGGGCCAAAAGATCAATTGGTACTTTGATGAGTCGTGGTAAATGTAGCTTCCCCAACTCATCGGCTCGAGGAAATTGTTCTTTGTCTTGCAGACGGGGCATTCAACCTCCACCGGAGCCCAGGTGATGGCGTGGGCCATGTTTGAGAACTCACAAGTCTCAAATTCCTCAATCGTGTTTGGGTGGAGATGAGATGAAGAGTTGCCGATTCCCCTGGCTGAGGTGGTCAACGGGGCGAGAAACATTAACAAGAGTACGATCAGTGTGAGTCGGAGCGTCAAAGTCATAGTCGAGACTCCTTTTTAAGGAAAGGTACGGTCGAGTGTTTGAGTGATTAGACGCCCCGGGCCTGTAAACGTGCCAAAAAGTTTGCTACTGGCCCAGCGGGCCGTGAACCTATGATCGATCGCTCCGAATGAAACCCCTTTCCGACTCGCGGATGAACTGCACCAGATGGTCCACATGCTCATCATCAAGCTCATCAAGACCGTGCAATGCCTCTGCGTGAGGAACTCGCGAACGAAAGAGAATCTTGTAAGCATCTTTCAGAATTCGTAATGCCTCTTGCGAGAAGCCGGCGCGGCGCAACCCAACCGTGTTCAACCCACGAACGCGTGCAGGATTGCCATCGGTGATGAAGAACGGCAGCACGTCCTGCACGATCTTCGATTTACCACCCACCATCGCGTAGCGGCCGAAGCGGACAAACTGATGCGCACCTACATTATTCGAGATAAACACATGGTCTTCCACTTTGATGTGACCGGCAAGTGCCACTTCATTAGCCATAATTGTGTGATTGCCGATCTCGCAGTTATGCGCGATGTGAGTTCCGATCATGAAAAAGTTATGTGAACCCACGAGCGTGACCTCGCCTTCTCCACTGGCTCGATGAAAAGTGCAGAACTCTCGAATCAAGTTGTCATCACCAATCTGAAGAAAACTTACTTCGCCCTTGAACTTCACATCCTGAGGTTCACCACCAAGCACCACGTGTTCGAAAATACGGTTGCGCGCACCGAGTTTCGTGTAACGCTTAATCACGGAGTGAGCTGCAATGATGCACTCGTCGCCGATAGTAGTGTCTGCTTCGATTACCACATATGGACCAATCACGAGGTCCGCGCCAAGGCGGGCATCGGGATGAACAATTGCGGTGGGGTGGATCTCCATTTTCGTGGCGGATGGTACTCGATATTGTCGATTGATGATTGCCAATTGCCGATTTCCGCGATGGCCTTAAGCGAATCATTATTCGGAATTCGGCAATGTAACCACCCCCTGATACCTTTAGAAACCCTCGTGACCCCCGTTTTTATTAGCTTTTTTTCAGCTTGCCATAAGTGTCCCCCCCAACTATCATGGCAAAACCGCGAGTGAAGAGGGGATCTTCCTGATGCGGGTTTAATTAAAGAATAGTTGAACTTATGAGGATTTCGGCGCCAGCCGTTGGTTCGTACACAGGAGAATGAGCATTGTTTAGTGATCAGTTTCGTCGGGGCGAGTCGGACAAGAGCAAGCTAGCGGGCGTGAAAGGCTCGAGCTTGCTTTCAAATATTTCAGACCTCGCATGGAAAGCTTTTCAGTCAGTTAACACTCGCCTTCCCGAGGGTGAAGCGATTCGACCCAATTGGGCGCCTGGTCCTTTGCTCAAGTCTTACGAACGCTCCGCTCCGCCGCTCGGCTTTCCCAGAGAGACAGACAGCCTTTGTCCTACCTGCGTCAAGGAAGTTCGTAACGCCGTCATTACCGGCGAAACTCCGCTCGACACGTTGATGCACGCCCACCCAGGCGAAATCAAAGCACAGATTCTGGAAGTGGACGGAAAAGTGATCATGCGGAAGAACTGCCCGAAGCACGGGGAGTTTGAAGACGTGATGGCCACCGATCCAGAGTTTCTCAGGAGAATCGAATCGCTCTTCTTTGGACGCGACTTCCGCGCAGCTGAGGACAAGGATGTTCATCGGCACGGAACTTCGAATATCAAGTTCGGCCGTGGTGCGGTTCTGACCGTTGACCTGACTAATCGCTGCAACATGATGTGCAATCCGTGCTTCATGGATGCGAACCAGGTTGGCTACGTTCATGAACCGACATTCGAAGATACGAAGGCCATTCTCGATCGCGCCGTTTCATTCAAACCAAGACGCCAGGTAATCATTCTCTTCTCTGGCGGCGAACCAACACTCTCGCCGTACTACCTCGAAGCAGTTGCGTACGCAAAGAAGATTGGGTTCTATCGCATTCTCGCTGCTACCAACGGTATTCGCTTCGCTGAGGACATCGAGTTCTGCAAAGCAGCCAAGGCGGCTGGACAACACGGCGTCTATCTACAATTCGACGGCGTCAGCGAAGAGAAGAACAAGCATCGCGGTGTCGGTAACCTTTTTGATGTGAAGTTGCGAGCGATCGAAAACCTCGCCGCCGTCGGGATCAAAGTCACCCTGGTCACGACCATTGTGAACACGATCAATAACGACGGTATTGGACAGATTGTTGAGTTTGCGGCGAAGAACATCGACAAGGTCCAGACGATTGCTTTCCAACCCGTTTCATTTACGGGGCGCGATGAAGATGTTCCAGATGACGTTCGCATACGGCAGCGCTATACGCTCGCCGGCATGACGCACGACCTGAAAGATCAACTCGGTGGACAATTGCAGCCGTTGCGCGACTGGTTCCCGCTCTCTTCATATTCAGCATTCACTAGCGTGATGGACATGCTGCAAGGCGCGGATGCTCCGTGGGGATGGTCGTCATGTAACTGCCATCCGAACTGCGGCATCTTCACTTTGATGGTGGTCAACAAGAAGACGGGGCAGTTCACTTCACTGTTTGAGTTCTTTGACTACGAACAGTTTATGAAGGACGTCGCAGTAATCACCGACTCGGCACGTGGTAAGAAACTTTCCTACGCACAGTTGGCGATGGCAATCTTGCGCAACTTCAATGCTGAACGTGCACCCGAAGGATTTCCGATTTCACAGATTCTGAATCTCTTCAAACCGTCCTCGACCAGTTCAAACTCTGATCGCAACGATCGGATGAAAGCACAAACAGCAGAAGATCCGAACGACATGTGGCGGGTACTTTGTGTTGAAGGAATGTGGTTTCAGGATCTCTTCAACTACGACTTTCGACGCACTGAGATGTGTGTCATTCCCTATGGTACGCAGGAAGGTGAGATTTCATTCTGCGCGTACAACACGGGAGTGGGCTGGCGTCAGATTATCGAGAACATGCACAAGACGGCCAACCTCGCTGATTGGTATCACGAACATGGTCGTCATGCGGTGTATGCTTCCGGTAAGCCAGTGCCACTTACTTCAACAAAACATAGTTTGAGTTTACCGATTGTTCAGGCAGTGCTCGCAGAAGATCAGGACGAGCCACCGCCGGTCGTCAGTCCGTATCTTGTCGAAGAGCAAGAAACGGTAAACGCTTGAAGTCGCCATGCTGAGCTCCCGAAGTCGGGAGCTCTTTCTTCTACACTCAGACGGCTAAACTCTCCTCCGTCGAGTCACATCAATAAATAACTTCTCACCCTCGTTTACCCGACGCGGATGTGAAAAAAGGAATCCCCCATGAGAAAAGCCCTGTGTCTCTTTCTGATTTTTGTGCTGTGCAACCTCTGCATCGCATCCCCGGTTCTCAAAGCCCAGCAACCAGCTCATGAAACAAAGCCCACGAGCGCGGAACTGACTAACCAGGACGTGCTGGACATGATCAAGTCAGGTCTGGCGACTGAGGTGATCGTCGCTAAGATAAAATCTTCGCCATCCAAATTTGATACCAGCCCGGCAACGCTCGCTGAGTTGAAGACGGCAGGTGTTAACGATTCGATTGTGATGGCAATGGTCACCGGACGGGAACACACCGAAGCGGCACCGGTAACTCTAGCCGATGCGAAAGTGCCAGATGGAACCGAGATCGAGATACAACTTCAGAACACGCTGTCCGGACAGGAGGCAAAGGTTGGCGACGTAGTGGACTTCACAGTGGTCCGCGACGTGGAAGTAAATGGGGTTGTGGTTTTTCAACGCGATGCGCCTGCACGAGCAAAGGTCACCACATCCAAGAAAGCCGGACGATGGGGTAAGGCGGGAAAACTGGAATGGGCGATGCAGGACATTCAGGGAGCAGACGGAAATCGTATACCTGCTCGATTCACTAAACGAGAGTTGGGTGACAGCAAGGGTGGCACAGTCGCGGTGGCAGCAGTCGCAACGACGGTACTACTTGGACCACTTGGTCTACTGTGGGGACTTAAGAAGGGCAAGCCGGCAATTATTCCTGCAGGTAACCGGTATTCGGTCTTTGTTCATGGTGACACTACGATCAAGGGAAAGGTCACTGCGAATGCTGCGAACACTCGCTGAGGCTTGAGGTCAGGTTCTGGATAGAACAAAAGGTCCGCAGTCGCGGACCTTTTTTATATATCTTCATGACAAGACGTCCTGGAAGAGT
>DATBMP010000256.1:0-19208 GCA_036554845.1 Pyrinomonadaceae bacterium | reverse complement strand
TTCATGAATACTACTTAAACTCCATGGAGTGCGGTGGCAAGCGCAGCGCGACACCGCTTTGGATCCCACAGCATTTGCTAGCTACTCGATACTAAATCCTATTAACCTCCATGGAGTGCGGTGGCAAGCGCAGCGCGACACCGCTTTGGATCCCACAGCATTTGCCAGTTACTCGATACTAAATCGAAAGATCCAAAGCGGTGTCGCGCTGCGCTTGCCACCGCACTCCAAGGTACAAATTGCGAGTGTTTAGACCGCTATGTTAGGCTTCAGAATCCTAGTAGTAAATCTGTTTTCTATTCGTTAACAATGACTACTTCGAAAGACGCCGAGCGAACCAAGCGCTTTGAAACCTCCTCCGGTATCGAGTTGCCCGCAGACTTCAATCCTTCGAATACCGATCCAATCGAGTACGACAAAGACCTGGGTTCGCCCGGCGAGTTTCCCTTTACGCGCGGCATCTATTCAAACATGTACCGTGGTCGCTTGTGGACCATGCGTCAATACGCCGGCTACGCAACCGCCGAAGAATCCAACGCGCGCTACAAGTATCTATTGGCTCAGGGAACAACCGGACTGTCCGTAGCCTTTGATCTGCCGACGCAGATCGGTCTCGATAGTGATGACCATCTGGCGAAGGGCGAGGTCGGGAAAGTCGGCGTGGCTATCGACTCGCTCGATGACATGTTGCGTTTGTTTGATGGCATTCCGTTGGACTCGGTTTCCACTTCGATGACCATCAACGCAACCGCGTCAACATTGCTTTGTCTCTATCTTGCCGTTGCTCGAAAGCAGAACGTTGCGTTTGAGAAACTCAAGGGCACACTTCAGAACGATATCCTGAAGGAGTACATCGCTCGTGGCACCTACATCTATCCGCCTGCGCCGTCGTTGCGACTCGTAACGGACACTTTTGCTTTTTGTGCGCGCGAGGTGCCCAACTGGAACACAATCTCGATTAGTGGCTATCACATTCGCGAAGCCGGTTCGACCGCGGTGCAGGAAGTCGCATTCACATTAGGCGATGCGATTACGTATGTTGAAGCTGCGATTGCCGCTGACCTGGAGATTGATGAATTCGCTCCGCGCATCTCTTTCTTTTTCAATGCTCACAACAATTTGCTCGAGGAGGTCGCAAAGTTTCGCGCTGCCAGAAGAATGTGGGCCCACATCATGCGCGATCGTTTCGGCGCACGTGATCCACGTTCGTTGATGCTTCGATTCCACACGCAGACCGCCGGCTCGTCATTGACCGCACAACAACCGGAAGTGAATGTGGTCCGCACAACGATTCAAGCTCTCGCTGCTGTTCTCGGCGGGACACAATCGCTGCACACCAACGCGATGGATGAAGCCCTTGCCCTTCCAACTGAAGCTGCCGCACGTGTCGCATTGAGAACCCAACAAGTAATTGCGTACGAATCAGGGGTTCCTGATACGGCAGATCCGCTCGCCGGATCATATGCGATCGAGGAACTCACAAATCAGATTGAGCACAAGGCGCGTGTTTATCTGGATAAGATTGACGCGCTCGGTGGGATGCTGCGGGCCATTGAGACAGGATATGTCCAGCGTGAGATTCAGGAAGCTGCGTACCGTTATCAACGTGCGATTGAGAATAACGAGAGCATTGTCGTGGGAGTGAACAAGTTCCAGAACGACGCGGAATCGTCTGTAACTACCTTGCGCATCGATCCGTCGATTGAACCAGCCCAGGTCGAGCGACTGCGGGCGACACGCGCGAAGCGGGATTCCAATCGTGTTAACAGAGCGCTTGATCAAGTCGAGCAGGCGGCCAGTGGCAGTGAAAATCTCTTGCCGCGAATACTTGAGGCAGTGGAAAGTTACGCCACCGTAGGTGAGATCAGTGGTCGTTTGAGAAGCGTTTGGGGCGAGTATCGCGAAGCATCAACAGTGTAACGATCGACGCATTTGATTGGGCCTTGGAAATTGGAATTTGGAATTTAGAATTTGGAAATTGGAAATTGGAAATTGGAATTTTGAAATTGGAAAATTTATTGGATTGGAAATTGGAAATTGGAAATTGGAATTTGAGGATTTGGACTTTGGGGATTTGGGAATTTGGAATTTGGAATTTGGAAATTGGGAATTGGAAATTGGAAATTGGAAATTGGAATTTTGGAATTTAGGGATTGGGATTGCGGATTTGTAGCGGCGGCTTTGCCGCATCCCTTGCGGTAAGTCTCTGGCTTACCGTCCAGCACGACCTAGGAAAAGGCTATGCCTGCTACACACGAAGAAGGCATAGCCTCCTACTACTTTGAAGTTCTCGGTAAGCCAGAGGCTTACCGCAAGGGAAGCGGCAAAGCCGCTATAGCTCCAAATTCCAATTTCCAATTTCAAATCCTAAATTCCAAATTCCAAAATTCCAATTTCCAAATTTTAAATTCCAATTCCGAAACAACCGATGCACCTACTCGAAGTTAAAAATCTTCAGACGCAGTTCAAGACCCGCGCGGGACTCGTGCGCGCGGTTGACGGTATCAGTTTCCATCTCGACGGCGGTGAGTTGCTCGGGTTAGTGGGTGAATCGGGTTGCGGCAAGTCAATCACAGCACTTTCAGTAATGCGACTTATCTCCTCGCCGGGGAAAATTGTTGCCGGGGAAATACTGTTTGATGGAAAGAACCTGCTCGATGTGTCAGAAGCGGAGATGCGACAGATACGTGGCGATGACATTGCCATGATCTTTCAGGATCCCATGACCTCGCTCAACCCGGTTTTCACTGTCGGTGAGCAGATCGCGGAAGCACTTCGATTACACCGGAAACTCTCGCGTCAAGATGCGAAAGAAGCGGCAATCGCAGCAATGCGAGAGGTTGCAATACCTGATCCCGCGCGACGTGCGAACGATTATCCTCATCAGTTGTCCGGTGGCATGCGGCAACGCGTCATGATTGCGATGGCCCTGGCTTGCGATCCAAAACTCTTAATCGCCGATGAACCTACGACTGCATTAGACGTAACCATTCAGGCGCAGATCCTTGAATTGTTGAACGAGTTGCGCCGGACGCGTGAGCTCGCAGTCCTTCTCATTACGCACGATTTAGGCGTCGTTGCTGAAGTGGCAGACCGCGTAGCGGTGATGTACACAGGACGAATTGTTGAAGAGTCGCCGGTTACGGAGTTATTTGCTCGACCGAAACATCCCTACACCGAAGGTCTGTTGCGTTCAGTACCAAAACTGACTGCCGACAACGCCGAAAGATCAAAACGGCTCGAAACGATTGAGGGCGTGGTTCCAAGCCCGACTGAGTTACCTCCAGGATGTCACTTTGCACCTCGTTGTCCTTATCGCATGCCGCGATGTACGGAAGAAGAGATACCTCTTTACCCGTTGGAGGGAGGCATTACTGTGCGCTGCGTGCTCTTTGACCTGGCAGCTGCTGTAACGGCCGACCATCAAGCGCAAAAAATTGAAACTCATCCCGAGCGAGAATGAGAATTGCCACTCCGGAGTTCACCTAAGAGTCTGATTAGCTACTCTTATTCAGACCGGGCTTCAGCTTTTGTTAGTCGACGCATTGTATGAATTCATCAGAACTCGTAGCCGTCAGCAATCTCGTCAAACACTTTCCTGTGGAAGGCAGTGATGATGTGGTGCGAGCGGTGGACGGTGTCTCATTCGAGATACTTCGCGGTGAGACCCTGGGTCTGGTCGGAGAATCAGGTTGTGGCAAGTCGACTGTGGGTCGTTGTCTTTTGCGTTTGATTGAGCCGACACACGGTGAGATTAAGTTTGAAGATCGCGATGTGGTTTCCCTCGGTAAGTCTGAGTTGCGCGAATTACGCCGTGAGATGCAGATCGTTTTTCAGGATCCGTATGCATCATTGAACCCGCGCATGAAGGTGGGCGAAATTGTTGGTGAACCGCTGGTGATTCACGGTATCGGCACCAAACAGGATAGGCGCGCACGTGTGGCGGAGCTGCTGCGCAAGGTTGGACTCAATCCCGATTACATGAAGCGCTATCCTCACGAGTTTTCCGGCGGACAGCGTCAACGCATCGGAGTCGCTCGCACGCTTGCCTTGAATCCGAAGTTGATCGTCGCTGATGAACCGGTATCGGCGCTTGACGTTTCGGTCCAGGCCCAGGTCGTCAACCTGCTTCAGGACATCCAACAAGAGTTTGGTCTGACTTACCTCTTCATATCGCATGGGTTGGCTGTCGTCGAGCACATCTCAACGCGAGTTGCCGTGATGTATCTGGGCCGTATTGTTGAGATAGCAAGCGCAGTTGATCTCTACGCTCGTCCGCTTCATCCCTACACAGAAGCTTTGCTGTCAGCGATTCCGATTCCTGACCCAACGCGAAAGCGGGAAAGGATCGTGTTACAGGGGGATGTGCCGACTCCGATCAATCCACCATCTGGTTGTCGCTTTCGCACTCGATGTCCGATAGCGATTGATGAGTGTGCGCGGATCGATCCAGAGTTGCGTGAGTTAGCGCCGGGACATAGCGTGGCCTGTATCCGCGTCCCGGGATGGAGTGAGGCGCCGGTAATGGAATGAACGATGGTCCATCGGAAATCAGAATTTCTTTGACGATGAAACTGAAACATCACCAACTCGAGCGTCGTAAGTAGTCGTAATCCAAGTATCCTCAAAGCGCGTCTTTGAGCTGATCCCTAAAACCAACGATAGGAAGGAGTTCTCCCCAATGCGTCGTATTGTAGGAATAGTCCTTTTTGCCTTGGGTGTGGTGTTGATTGCTCTCGGCGTTCTCAAGATTTTGCCGGGTGCTGCACAAGCTGGCGGGTTTAGCGCTTTCATTGGCCTGGTGGTGTTTGGTCTGAGTTTCATTCGCCAGGCGGCCCCTCCTGCTGATGCGCCAGCACCGATGCCTCCCTTCGAAAGAGTTACGCGCATCTTCTACGAACCAAGACCGGTTTTCGAGAATCTTCATTTCCATCCGCGTTGGCTGGCGGCGTTTCTGGTGATTGCAATCTTCGCCGTGATCTATCACGTGGCATTTGTGCAACGAATTGGACCAGAAGTGATCGCGCTCGCGCCCATCGAGAAGACTATTGAGAGCGGGTGGATTCCGCCGGAAAGCGCTGAACAGATCAAAGAGCAGACCCGTGAACAGGCTCGCTCGTGGGTGACGCGAGTGACGGGCCCGCTTTCGGAGGTGGGCGGGATTTTTCTGTTCATGTGCGTTGTGGCGGCGCTGCTGCTCTTACTCGCCATGATTTTTGGCGGTCGTCTGACGTACTGGCAGGCGCTATGCGTAGCAATGTACTCCTCGATGCCGCCGATTGTGATTGATAAGGTCGTGAGTCTCATCTTGCTGTACATCAAAGCGCCGGAAGACATTGAAGTAATCAGAGGTCAACGGGGACTGGTGCGGGCAGATCTCGGAATACTTTTCTCACCAAGTGAACATCCATATTTGTATACGATTGGGAGCATGATCGGTTTGCTCACGATTTATGGATTGTGGCTCCAGGCGACCGGGCTTCGCCACGGTGGTCAAAAGTTGAGTTCAATGAGTGCCTGGACCATCTCACTGATTATCTGGGGTATAGGATTGGTATTGGCTTTGGTTGCAGCGGCGCTGTTCCCAGCGTTTGTGACTTAGGCAGTGAGAACGTTTGACTTGTTTGAGACACCACCGGGTTTAGTCTCGGTGGTGTCTTGATTTTTGCGATCGGGAGATTCGGAGGGATGAGAATCAGCGGATAGCGGGTGGATCGGGAGATCTTCGACATTGCCGATCCGACCCGCGAGATCAAAATTTTCAGACAATCGCGGTGATTGGTTTTTCTATTCGTACCGCAGTGATTCGATGGGATCCAATCGGGCTGCTTTCCACGCCGGCCACAATCCAAACACCAGACCGATGCCGACGCTGGCGACGAAACCACCGATCGGGGCCCACAACGGGACATAGGAAGGCAGGAGTAGTCGCAACAAAAACGTCGCCAGCCAGCCGATCGAGAGTCCTACTACCCCACCGAGACCAGTTAGCGTTCCAGCTTCAATCAGAAACTGCCACATGATATCGCTGCGTCGCGCGCCGATCGCCTTCCGCACGCCAATCTCGCGTGTCCGTTCGGTAACAGAAACCAGCATGATATTCATCACACCGATACCGCCGACCATTAAGCCCACTGACGAGATTACGACCATGGCGATAGCTAGCCCTGCGGTAATCGATCGGAAGTTGTCCAGGATGCTCTCCGCCGTCTCCATGCCAAAGTTGTCAGGTGCAGCGAAAGCTACTTGCCGGCGCACGCGCAGCATGTCGCGCACCTGGTCCTTTGCCTCTTCCATCATGCCCGCTCTGCCCACTGCCAGAATGTAGATGTCGTCAGCGTTTGGTTTAAGTTTTTTGGCAACACTGAAGGGAAGGTAGATCACGTTGTTCTGATCGTCGCTCCCACCGCTGATCAAAAACTGTTCGCGCTTCTGCAAACGTCCCACGACGCGGAACTCATCAGCACCGATTTTGATCGTCTGGCCAATGGGTGAACCGAACGGGAAGAAATCGTCTGCTACTTTCGATCCGATCACACAAACATCTTGCCGAGTGTCGTTCTCAGTTTGCGTAAAGAATCGGCCCTCAGCCACCACCTGAGTACCCGCACGTTCGAACTCAGGCAAGGTGCCTTGCAAAGCAACGGAGGCAGACGTTTTTCCGTTGCCTGAAACCATCAGTTTCCGGCCGAAGAAGTTGTTGGTGATATCAAGGAAGGGTACCGATAGCTCAACCGCGGGAAGTGTTGAAAGAGCGATCGCGTCGTCGAAGGTCAACTCTTTGCGCATCCGCTCTTCGCGAGAACGGCGGCCAATCTGAATTCCGGGAGTGAACTTGCTGATGAAGATCGAGCGGGTCCCAAAAGACTCAACCTCTTTCTTTACGGAGACATCGATGCCGCTGATGATCGAGGCAATCAACATTACAGTGATTACCCCGATGACGACGCCAAATACTGTGAGGAACGAACGGAGCTTATTTCCGAGCAGCGTTGAGATCGCCATTCGTAAGTTCTCGTAAATATCGCTGCGAATAAGTTTCATACCTTCTTGTCAGTTGTCGGTTTGGCTGGGTCTTTGATCTTGGGTCTTTGGTCTTTGATTCCTGTTCGAGGCGTTCCACGAATACACGAAACGGCATTAAATGAGATCTAGAAAAGGCCCAAGAACCACCAGACCCAAGACCAAAGACCCCAGACCAACGCCCTACTCCGCCCTCAACGCTTCAATCGGATCCAGTCTCGCCGCTTTCCAGGCTGGAAACACTCCCGCCATCACTCCAACAATTGCAGATACGCCGACGGCAATTGTAACGGCACCAACAGAAAGCGAAGTAGGAAAGAAGATCGCCGTCAATACACGGCCAATGATCCAGGCGATCGTTACGCCGACTGCACCACCGATTCCGGACAAAGTCACTGCCTCGACGAGAAATTGTTTCAAGATGTCTACTTGTCGCGCGCCCAACGATTTTCTGATTCCGATCTCTTTGGTTCGCTCTGTCACCGACACCAGCATGATGTTCATGATCACGATTGCGCCAACCAAGAGCGCGATGCTCGGCACTGCAATCGCCACGATGAAGATCGTCCCAAACAACCGATCTCGAAGTCCGGTAATCGCATCGGGCGTCACGATCCCGAAATTATCTTTCTCCCTTGGCTCGAGCTTCCGGCGAACGCGCATCAGGAACCGCGCCTCGTCCACGGCATCGTTAAATACGTCATCAGTGCGCGAGGTTGCCACAAAATAGAGTGACCGTCCCCTGATCAACCCGCCGAAATTGTTCGCATAGGTTTTCAACGGAACTAGTACGAAGTTGTCCTGGGGAATGCCAAAGACCGTTCCCCGAGCTGTCTCAACGCCAATGACGCGATAGGGAAGTCCGGAGATCGATATCTCCTGGCCCACCGGATTGCCAGCGGGAAAAAGTTTGCTGGCCACATCGGCGCCGAGATAAGCAACTCGTTGTGCGGCGTCGTCTTCGGCTTGGACCAGAAAACGGCCTTCCGCAATGTCGCGATTCTCAATGTCGGCAATGCTGGCAGTTGCCCCTGAAACGAATACGTCTTCAAGGACCTGGTCGCCGCGTTTCAACTCAGATGGAGTGCCACGAGCACGAGCGCCGATCCGTCCGATTAGAGTGGCCCGCTCCTTCAGATACTCGTAATCATCGAGCGTCAGTTCTTTGTTGCGTCGCTGCGCCGCCGCGATCGTGTCGGTGTCTTTGAAGTCTTCCAGCGGGTTGAAGCGTTGAACCGTGAACGATTTGGCTCCGATGCCGGCGATCTTTTCGTCGACGTAAGTGTTGAATCCCTGAATTAGCGAATAGACCACTACCACGGCCATCACACCGATGATCATTCCGAGCAGGGTCAGTGCCGAGCGCAATTTATGCGCCCAAATCGCGGACAGGGCTAACTTCAGAGTTTCGACGAATTTCACGGTTCAGCTAGTACGGACTTTCTCAAAAAAAGGTTTAAAACGCCCTTTCTGTAGTCGCGACCAAACACCTTGCACATCATGGACTTACATCTTAACGCGATGTCGCGATCGTTGCGAAACGTGAAATTTGTAAGTCGCCCTTCGGGTCGCTCGCTCTGGTGTGGTTCTGACGGTAAGACGGAACACGCGTACCAGCCGGCGGGGTGGGAGGTCCCGCATACAAATACACACATTCCGCGAACAGAGAGGGTGAATTGGAGGGAGGACTGATTAGCGAATTCTTTCGTCTTTCTCGATCTGACCATCGCGGATTGAGATCATGCGATGAGCGCGCGCGGCGATGTCCTGCTCGTGGGTGACTACGATGATCGTATTGCCCTCTTCGTGCAGACGTTCGAACAGGTCCATGATCTCCATGCTGGTGTGAGTATCGAGGGCGCCGGTTGGTTCGTCGGCGAGCAGAATCGAGGGGTGATTAACCAGGGCGCGCGCAATCGCCACGCGTTGACGTTGGCCGCCGGAAAGCTCGTTAGGACGGTGCGAGACTCGATCCTGCAGATCCACTGCTGCCAGCGCTTGTTTCGCCATCTCATGACGCTGGGAGGATCCAATTCCACCGTAGATCAAGGGCAGCTCGACGTTGTGCAATGCGGTTGCTCGAGCGAGAAGATTGAAAGTTTGAAAGACGAACCCGACTTCCTGGTTCCTGATTCGTGCGAGCTCGTCGTCATCCATGTCTGACACGTTCTTGTTGTTGAGCCAGTACTCACCCTTCGTCGGCGTGTCGAGACAACCAATCAGGTTCATCAACGTTGATTTGCCAGAACCAGATGGTCCAATGATCGCAATGTATTCGCCTTTGGGGATATCAAACGAAACGCCGTGCAGCGCATGCACCTGTTCTGTACCCATCTGGTATGTCTTCCAGATGTCGCGCATGGAGATCAACGACTTCGGATTGTGGTCCGTGCTGACCTTAACTTCGTTTTGAATTAACGTCTCCACGGGGGGAGATACCAGAGTAACGTCGCTCATTAGCTACCCTCATTTGCATTGGCGCCGGGCTTGCGGGTCTGGCGCTTAACTGACATACCGTCCTTCAAAGTCTTCAACACACGGCTTGGACCACGGACGATCTCCATATCTTTCTGAACGCCACTGGTGATCTCGATATCAGCTTCACCAGTAATCCCGGTCGTGACTTCGATGAATCTCACCTTGTTGCCTTCGATGATGTAAACGCCCTTTAGACTCTTGGGTCTATCACCAGGAGAGGGCGCCGGAGTACTTCCCGCGACGCTAGCTGAAGGAGCCGGCGAAGGCGCCTTCTCAACTATCGATTCGAGTGGCACTGCGACAACATTGTTCTTGGTCTTTGTCGTGATGGTTGCAGTCGCACTCATGCCCGGACGCAGTCCATTGCGAATCTCATCCGTCAGTTCTTTCAGTTCTACGGTTACTTTGAATTCCTTTGCTTCCTGAACGTTGACCCGATTCGATAGACCGCCCTGCGTATCTGACTTGGAAATAGCCAGCGGGTTCTTCTGTGTTACCACAGCAGCGATCTCTTTCTCGCCGAGCGCATCGACTTTCACTTTTGCCTGTTGGCCCACTTCGACATTCGAGATTTCAGTTTCGTCAACATTCACTTCGACGTTGATTGTGGACATGTCGGCAATGGTCATCAGTGGCGTACTGGAAAGTTGTGACACTGCATACTCACCAACACGGGTCGGAATGTCAGCAATGACTCCATTGAGTGGTGAAACCTGCGTAGCTTTCGAACGTTGGCTGACTTGCCCGCGCAAGAGAGCTTGTTGTTGGCTGGCTCGCATTTCAGCGGTTCTGATTCCGGTCTTCGCATCCTGGACCGCGATCTTCTGAGCGTTAGCTCTTTCCACGGATTCTTTCACGGCGATCCGTTGAGCTTCAAGGTTTGCTTTTGCGCTTTCGAGAGCAATCTTGGCCTGTTCAAAACGATCGCGAGCCGCATCATATTCAGAGCGAGATGAAACGCCCGCTTCGATCAGATCGCTGTTACGTTTGAGTTCGCGCTGCGCCGTGTTCAGGTCCACCTGAGCTTGCTCAACGGCGTTCTGCGAAACAACCAACTGCTGTCTTGCAGAAGCGACTGATGCCTCAGCCACAACCAACGACTGCTGGGCCGATGCGACAGCATTGCGCGCACTTTGCACATCGCTTATCGAAGCCTGCGCAGCGGCCCACTGTGCCTCCTGGCTCGACTGCAATTGTGTTGGATCAACGCGAACCAGCGGAGTGCCAACCGTCACCTGGTCACCCGGATTGACGTAAATCTCTTCGATGCGCCCCGGGACTTCACTTGTGAGTTTGATGTAGCGGATCGGACGTACTTCGCCAGAGGCGGTAACTGTCTGACGCAGTTCTGGACGAACTTCGATCTTGACCGTGGTTACCTCAGGCTCTTCCTTGCGGCTCGCAAATACACTGATGATTATTACTAGCCCTAAAAGCGCGACGGCCGAAACCGCGATGATAATCTTCTTCTTCCTACTTAAAGCCATAGCATGTTTCCTTCAATCGGGGCGTTTTGATTCTGAACTCCGGCAGGTCTAAATTCCAGACTGGAGGGCCGGTTTCCTCACAAGTTCGAGTAGTTTCTACGTCAAAAAATACCAAACAGTTTCATTTAACCGCAATCTTATCCAGAAGTTGCGATCTCGAATTTGCCGGAGCGAGACACTCCATCGCGAACACGACTGGCGAAGATCCCTAGCGTTGGCGCGCCTTCTACTTTCGCGCTAGAATGACCCGACTGTGATAACGATTGAAACTAGGAGTTTATTGCCAGTTTTTTCTCGTACCCCACGCAAAAACATGATTACTTGTGAAAGGTGCAAGACCGAAAATCTCGAGGGCTCCCAGTATTGCGACGAGTGTGGCGCACCCTTGAGACCCAATTTCAGCGTGGGTGACGCGCGCTTTAATTCTCAACGCGGCGAACGGGACGGTCAAAATGGCTCGCGCAAGTCGGCGAGTCTGCCACAGCCGGAACTTGCAGCTGGCCAGAATGGCGCGGCTCTCAATCTCTCCTCATCACTAAACAACCGTCGAAATGGTCCCCATGCAATGCTTATTATTGAGCGCGGCCGGTCCGTGGGTAAGCAATTCCTGTTAAGCGACTTAGAGGCTCAGATCGGTCGTTGGGATGCCGACGGCGGTGTTTTTCCTGACATTGACCTGGACGCCGACGACCCAGAGGCCAAGGTTTCTCGCCGGCACGCTCGTATAATCTTGCGAGAGGGACAATATTTCGTCGAAGATCTTGGCTCGACCAATGGCACGTTCTTGAATCGTGGCAAGCGCTTGATGCCCGGTGTTAGTCAACCCTTGAGAGATGGCGACGAGATTATCGTCGGCAAGACGTTTTTGAGGTTTCGAACAGTTAAATAGATTTGCTGCCGTTCGTCTAGCGAGTAGGGCTCCAGCCCGGATCCCAGCAAGACCCTACAAGACGGCTCCCCTATCATGGCTGATTGTCAGAATTGCGGTGCGCCGATAGCGCATAATGAATCGTTCTGCGGGAAGTGTGGCACGCAGCGCCCACTACTCAACCCGAACGCCGATTCGGAACAGGGCACTCGCAATCTCGGTGGTGAAGAGCGCGGTGGTGAAGTGCTCGGCGTTGAAGAGGTAGAGACCCTGTCGACGGAAGAGTCGGGGACTGATTCCGCGGCTGTGCTTGGCGAGATCTCAAATCCCGAAGAGTTCAAGGTCATCGGTTCCACATCCATGGGTGGATCTTCCACAGACGAGCCAATACACACCAGTAAAGGTGGCCACAAAACCACTGGCGGCCATCATCCCACGATCAAACAACTCGACCCTAATACCGTCCTGAATGGTCGTTACGAGATTGTGCGGCGAATCGGTGGCGGCGGGATGGGCGCGGTTTATCTCGCCAAGGATCGCAACCTGGGAGACGCACCGCGCGCTGTCAAAGAGATGGTGGAGTCCCATCTCGATCCGGTCCAGCACGAAAAAGCGATCGGAGACTTCAAGCGCGAATCTCTGTTGCTGACCTCTCTCGAGCATCCTTCGATTCCAACCATCTACGATTACTTCTACGACGAAGCGTTGTCGCGATTCTATCTGGTCATGAAGTACATCTCAGGTGGCGATCTTGCCTCCCGCATGCGCAGTGCACCGGGTGGGAGAATTGACGAAAAGACTGTTGCAGATTGGGGCATGCAGGCCGCCGACGTACTCGAGTATCTACATTCGCGACCGAAGCCGATCATCTATCGTGATTTGAAGCCGGCGAATTTGATGGTTGACGGAAACACGGGCCGGTTGATGCTGATTGATTTTGGCATCGCCCGCTGGGTCACGCGTCAGGAGAAAGGTGTGACGGCCGTTGGAACCATGGGTTACGCACCGCCTGAACTTTTCAGCGGCCGAGTTGAACCGCGTTCCGATGTTTACAGTTTGGGCGCCACCTTGTTCCACTTACTGACCGGATCAGATCCGCAAGACAATCCGTTGCTGATATTCGACTTCAGCAAGAATCCAAGGCCACGGCAGATTGCGCCGTCACTCTCTTCTGAGATGGAAGAGATTCTGATGCGGGCCGTTGAATACAAACCGGAAGATCGATTCATTTCGGCTGGAGAGATGCGCAACGCGTTGGCCGTCCATCTCGAACGACTGATGTCAGGCCATGTTAGTTATGGAATGCCGGCACCCCAGCTCGGCAGTGAAACCGTTCAAGTGCAGACGGTCTACTGTGGATTTTGCGGCGGACGCATTGCGGCGGATGACGTTTTTTGCGCGCACTGCGGAGCGCGACAGCCACTTGCTGGTGCAGGTGCGAGCGCGATGCTACGAGCGGCCCGACCGACTGCCAAGTTGGTGGTTGCGGGAACCACTGAGCTTGATGCCTCGTTCATTCTGCAGAAGGACAACAACCTGGTCGGCAGAACGGATCCGCATTCAAACATCTTTCCGGAAGTTGATCTTTCCCGGTTTGATCCGGAAACGAAAGTATCAAGACGGCATGCGCGCATCTGGTTAGAAGGCGAGACGTTTCTGGTTGAGGACTTGGGCTCGGTCAACGGGACGGTGATAAACGATTCAGTCCGATTGGCTCCCCGGCAGCCAAGAGTTCTCGATAGCGGAGACAAACTTCGTCTCGGCGAAACAACTTTGCATTTTCTTTTAGGTTAGGGTTGGTTAGTTTTCAGTTGGGGCTTGGGGTTTTGGTCCTGAGTTTTTGGACTTGGGACTTTGATCCGTAGAAAAAAGTCGTCACAAAGCAAACTCCAAGACCAAGGACCAAAGAGCCAAGACCACATATCAACGGACAATTGACCACCCTTGATGCCAGCGACATTAGAAAAGACGGCGGTTGAGCGTACAAAGGTGGAGCCCCGTCCATTAAAGAAGACCCCCGAGCGTTTGAAAGCCCCGTTCTCGCTCAGGTGCGGAGCAATTCTGATTGATTACATCATCCTGGTGGCCGTCCTCGCCTTCAGTACTCTGGTCGCTCGCATGATGGGTGGTGGCGCTCGCACCGCTGGAAACTCATCTGAAACCGCAGGGATTCTTATCGCAATAGCACTCGGAATACTTAATCTCGGCGTTTTGGCTGGCCTGACGGGATTGACAATTGGAAAGTGGACCACCGGATTGCGCATCGAACGAAAAGATGGTTCACCCCTTGGCATCGGACGTGCCATGCTGCGTCACTTCATTGGTTATCCCCTGTCACTTCTCCCACTTGGTGGCGGTTTCGCATTGGCGGCGCTGGGCTCGCGCGGTCGAGCGCTCCATGATTTGATTGCCGGCACTATCGTTGTGCGCGATGCGCCCGTTATGCCACGCAGGCCTTGATTCTGCTCAGCCATCACAGTTAGGTTTCTTTCAAAGGTTGCCCATTGCCCCATGTCTGAACTCATAGTCAAATACCCCGATAGAGCTCCTGATCACTTTCCTTTAGGCCGCTTGCGAATCACCATCGGTCGCTCTGCTCGCAACGACCTCTGCATTCCAGATCCGTTTGCCTCTCGTGTCCATGCCGAAGTGCGTCGTGAAGGTGACGAATACTTCCTTCAGGATTTGGGTTCGGCCAACGGCACGCTCTACAACGGCTTATCGGTTGAAGGGACCATCCCGCTCCATTCGGGCGGTCGGATTCAAATCGGTGAGACAGAGATCATTTTTGATGACGGCACCTATAACTCCAGCATGGGTGCCACCATGATCACTGATAACACGACGTCTCTGCCTGAAGCGACCATCGCTCTTCCGTCAGGTGATCGTACGACCTCTGGATTGCTCGAAGCGATCGAAGGTGCGCGTACCAAACCCGAAGCAACTCCGGCCGCTCGTGCCGACAAACAGGGCGACCTGCTAGCGCTGATTAGCAAAGTAGGTATCACGTTGCTTGCTTCGGCAACTCTCAACGAGACGTTGGAACAGATCGTATCTCTTGTATTCGAGGCTGTTCCTGCCGACCGATGTTTGTTGATGATGCGCGATGAAGCCGGCAGCGAAATGCGTGTCGCGGTGGCGAGACTGCGTGATCGTGTTGGCGAGGTGGGCGAGATTCGTGTCAGCCGCAATGTGATGGAAGAAGTAACCATGCGCGGTAAGAGCGTTCTTACCTCAGACGCTCAACATGACCCGCGCTTTGCCAGCGGCACGGTGGTCCTTCAGGGAGTACGATCCGTACTCGCTGTGCCGTTAGGAGTTTCCGACAAGGTATTCGGCATCATTTATGCCGATTCGCCGATTGCCGAAGGACGCTTCACCGAGGATCACTTGAAGGTATTGACCACTTTGGCGTCTGTAGCTGCTATTCGCGTTGAGAATGCGCGGCTGGTCGAGGCGCGCTTGCAACAAGAACGGCTTGAGCGTGAATTGCAACTGGCCAGTGAAATTCAACAGCGGTTTCAACCAGCAGCGCCTCCGATAGTCCCGGGTTATGAACTTCAGGGAATCAGTTTTCCTTGTTATGAAATCGGTGGCGACTATTACGACTTCATCAATCGTCCTGATGGGCGCCTGGTGATCACGCTTGGAGATGTCTCTGGCAAAGGAACTGCAGCGGCGCTGTTGATGTCGTCACTGCACGCTGCGGTTCACGCGCAGGCAGCTTCGCACGATTCGCTTGTCGATACGATCTCGGCGGTGAATCGGTATCTCGCGGACAACATCCCACCAAACAGATTCGTAACCTTGTTTTATGCTGAATTGGATCCTGAATCGGGCGCCGTTTCGTTCCTCAACGCTGGTCATAATCCGCCGTTGATTGTTCACAGTTCAGGCACGGTCGAACAACTTGCTTCGGGTGGCTTGCCTTTGGGTATCAAACCTGACGCGGAGTATCGTGAAGGACGAACACAGTTGCAGGCGGGCGATGTGTTGGTGATCTATTCTGATGGAGTTACCGAGGCAACCAGTCCGACCGGTGAAGAGTTTGGACCAACTCGCCTTTATGAAGTTGTATCCCGCAATGTCGAAGCTTCAGCCGCCGGAATTCGAGATCGCATCGAGTCAGCCCTGACAAAGTTTTCACAGGGAACTCAGGCTGCCGATGACATTACGCTGGTGATCGTAAAGCGGCAGGTTGAAACAAAACGGCTTTCAGCGAGCGCTGACTGACGGTTTGAATTCATCGAACGATCAGGGCCGGCGGAGATCGTCCTCACCAAAAACTACCCATTTACCGGTAGCGTCTTTCTGCTGCAGCAGAAAATTCCACGACCTCTCGTTGGGCTTCCACGTAAATGTGTTGTGGAACGGCCCACTCGGATACTCAAACACAAATTTGATGGTGTTACCCGAACGGGTTCCGTAACCCAGGGTCTCCGAAAACCTCCCGCCAAACACATCAATCCAATGGACCACATAGCGTTCGCTCGTATTGTCGTAGCCGATGAAGACCATCGCTTCGTATTCGGGAGGATTGTTGACATCCTTCATATGTATGCGAAGGAATTGATGATTTAGAACCCAATCAACTTTCGCAGTGTTGTTAACAATCCGACCGCGAATCTTTCGTGTAATTTTCCAATCCCCGACGAGGTTATCCAGAAGCTCGTCGCGGAAGATGCGGTTTCGACCATCGAGGGGCTCTTGGCCGACTCCCAAAACCACTGACAGCCACGCTGCATTGATAAAGATTAGAAGGACTGCACTTGAAACGACTCTCTTCATTTTGAAATCTCCAACCTCATGATGGGACGCGTCGGCGATCGACGAACCACCTCCTTGAATCCAGCGGCAGTGAAGGCGGATGCGATTCCATGCCATAGAAAGGGATCGGCCATTTTGTCGTTACCGGGTTCCGTCGGATAACCCTCAACAGTCCTGGCACCTCTGCTAGCCGCAAAGTCCGCTGCCGCCTTCAGCAGTTTTGCGGAAACACCTCTGCGTCGGTATTCCTTCTTCACAAAGAGACATGAGACGGACCATACCGGCTTTTCATCTATCGGCTGGAGAATTCGAGAGTTGTTCAGCGCGATGTATTGTTCACGTGGAGCAACAGCGCACCAGCCGATCACCTCTTTCCCCGAGTAAGCCAGGATTCCCGGTTTTCTGTTTCCCGTGATGATCTCTTTGAAAGCGAGTTTGTTTCCTTCGCCTTTACGCGCTTCGAACTCCTTGCGAGGCAAGCGCCAGAACATGCACCAACAACCGCCGCACGCGCCGCGTTCGCCGAAAAGCGTTTCCAAATCTTTCCAGCGTGAAGCGGTCACCGGTTTGAATGTCAGCAAACTCTTCTTATTCGCGGACATATTTCTTCATGGCCCTGAGCGACTCGAGTTGTTGTGGTTTCAGCTTAAACTCGTCCGCCCCTAGTTTGAGGGATGCGTTCTCGCTGTCTACAAGTTTACGAAACAGCTGATAGCTAATTTTGACGTAAAGAAACTTCGAATAAGTTCCTGTGAGAATCGTCGCTCCGATGATTCTGTTGTTTGGGGGTTGGGAACGAACCAGCTTACTCATTTGCTCTACCGGGCAACAGAAAGTCTGACTTTAGTGTTTGTGGTCCAGCCTCGGTACAGACGGCGTAAGATGGTCCTTCATACATTGTCACACCCGCATTCTGGCCCTTCGCGTTGAGGATGTAGAAGTTGATTCCAAAGTTGGGATTGCCTCTGCTGTTCAGGAGACGCTTTTCGATTGTATTAGCTTTGATCCGCCGCAGCGCTTCCATGCCCGCGTCCTTTGGATGGGCACCCCGTCGCATCTCTTCAACGATCAGGAACGAGCAGAGATTGTAGAGATTTGCTTCGCCCCGACCGGTTGAACCTGCGGCTCCAACACTGCCATCGACATACAGGCCTGCGCCGAGGATCGGTGAATCACCCAAACGGCCGGGAATCTTCCACGCTAGTCCGCTGGTAGTTGTAACACCGCAGATCTCGCCTTTTGAATTGATGCCGTTGCAGTTGATCGTCCCGTAGAAGTGGTCGCGATCGATCTTGCCTTCGGCAACCATCTTCAGAGTCTCGTGATGCCAAAGTTCTGCTCGTGTTTTTGGATCGAGATAGTGACCGGGATCGGTTCGACGCTTCCATTCGAGCCAAAGTTGACGCGAATGGTCCGTGTTGAGGTCGTCTTCGATCTTGAATCCCATGTTGCGCGCAAAGTTCTGGGCGCCCTTACCGATGATCAGATGATGATCGGTGCTCTCCAGAACAGCCTTGGCAACCAGTGATGGAGTGCGCACGCCTTCAAGACCGCCAACCGCACCGGCGCGTTTCTTTGGACCATGCATGCACGAAGCATCGAGTTGGACCACGCCGTCAGCATTTGGCAACCCGCCGTAGCCGACGCTGTCGTCCAGTGGGTCAAGTTCGCAGATGTTAACCCCTGCGATCACCGCGTCGAGTACATCAGCACCTTGAGTGATCATAGTGAATGCTTTGTGCACCGACGTCATATCGCCGCCGTTCTTGAAACGGTTGCCGTTTGCCGAAGCGACGACCACGGGTTTGACGCCGGTTTGAACGATGATGTTGGGGAACCCTCTGACTACGGATTCTGCGGACGCGAGTGTTAGACCAGCGACGGCGCCCGTGCGCATAAAGTCGCGGCGTTTGATCTTTTTAGCCATTGATTCTCCGATTTAAGGATGAAAGTTTAGCAAAAGCGTTCAGAGTTCCAGCTTAGCTTGTGGTGTGACTGTCAGCGAGACTATTGCAAGCTCTCTTTTATCTTCTCAGCTGTCTTCGGCCCGATTCCATCAACCATATCGAGCCCGCCACCGGCGACGAACTTTTTCAGATCTTCGAGTGAGGAAACTTTAAATGTCTGATGCAATAACGCCGCCGTCTTTGGACCAATGCCAGGAATCTCAAGTAAGTCCAGGACAGAGGCGGGGGTTTCCGCTGTCAATTTTTCCCACGCATCGAAGGTGCCGGTCTCTACCATGTCAACAATCTTTCCAGCAATCGCTTTTCCCACGCCGGGGATCGTCTGTAGACCAGCAACGCCTTCGTTACGCGCGATCTCAGCAACAGAGATGGGCCAGACCTCGATTGCCTCCGCTGCATTCCGATACGAGCGTAGGCGGAACGGGTCGTCTCCGCGAATATCCATCAGCGCTGCAAGTTGATGAAAGCGACGCGCAATAGATTCGTTGTCCATTGGACCAGCCGATTACGGGTCGACCACCAGGCCCACCTGGTCAAAGCGCAGTTTCTGAGGATCAACGTTTAGCACCGATTGCAGCGCCGCGCCTGCGATTAGACGAAACTGCATGGTGGAATCTG
>DATBMP010000255.1:0-7008 GCA_036554845.1 Pyrinomonadaceae bacterium | reverse complement strand
CGATTGTCTTCGATGCTCTGACTCTTCTGTTCATCAATGGCGCCAGAAGAGTGGCCGTTTAGCTGATAGTGGGAATGAAGTCGGTCAGCACGCTCGTGTAGACCACGTGCCAGACTGATCTGTCCCAGCTTCACGTAAAGCGACATCTCTCGATCGTAAGCAAACTTAAAGAAGGTCAACATTGGTAACAAGCTCACCAGAATAAGCAGCGTGACCATTGTAAAGATGTAGCCCGAGCGGTAGTCGAGTGGCGTGTAACGTTCAATGAAGTGAGAGACGTTTGCTCCGACCCGACCAAATGAAGGCCCCTTTTTCAAATTCCAGTGGTGAAAAAGAAATCCGATAACGGGCAGAACGACCGCGAATGCAATGGCCGCCCATCCTCGCACCGAAAAGATGGCCACCAGAAAGGCTAAGGCCAGCGCGAGATTGACAATGATCGAGAAGTTGTAGTTTTTGGCGCGCTTCGAGTAGGGCCAGGCGATAGCGGGTCGATCCAGCGATTTCCAAAGGTGATAAATACCGAAGAGCAGCAACAACAGTAATGCGTACAGTACGAAGAGAAAGATTGCATAGGTGATCAGCTCAAGGGCCGCAACACGTAAGATGTGCTTGTCGCGAAAAGTGATTAACGACCAAGGTGTATTGGGGAGTGGCGTGACAAACAACCGGTGACCTAAACCCTGATAACTCAGTGTCATCGGCTTGCTTTCGTTGGCCAGGACCACTGATCGAAGATAGTCGTTGTTATCAGTCTCAGCAAAGAAATTTTCCAGCAGATTTCTAGACGGGTCCGAATGGAAGAGCACCTTACCGTCATGATCGATTACGCAATAGCCGTAACCCAGGTCGGAAGGTAGCACCACCTGCATCAACGAAAGTGGTCGAATGTCCATTGCCGAAACCCAGCTACGACCATTGCTTTCGTTTTCGAGTGGGGGGACGGGCGCCGACAGAATCACTTGTTGACCGCCCGTGGTCATCGAATAAACCGGCTCGAGGAAATACTTGAAGAGTTTCCGGCCGTCCTTATCGCCACTGGAGTATTCAAACTCCCAGGGTCGTCCATCCGCGACATGGCGAAAGTAGGGTCGGCTGTTTACAGAGATGAACGGTGTCAGATCGGCCTTTGTGGTCCACTTGATACGTTGCTGCCCATCCCGATCAGCCCAGAATGCAGAACTGAGATAAGGATAGTGATCTCGATAGCCGACTAGTTGGCCGAGTATTCCAGTCTGTCCTGAACACCTCTTACCTTGCGGACAGCCGTAGTTGTTTTTCCATCCCTGATCGGAAGGGTGTTCGCGGTTAGTTGTTTGGTTGCGATCTATCTGGTCCAACTTATCCAGCGATCTATTCAACTGGCCGCTTAGATCGGTTGTCGAAATTGAGGAGTTTGAGTCAAGTGTATCTCCAGGTCGATTCAGATCATCGAGCTTGCTGAGAATTCGAATTGTCTCTTGCACTCTTCCGCTGGTGTTCAGTCTCTCAAGTTGTCGATTTGCATCTCGCAGTTCGTTTTCGAAGTTCGATCTAATCTGAGTCGACAGCGTCCGAAGTTGATCATCCAACTGTCGTTCGAGATTCCAGTAGCTGAGGCTGTAGACGAGGAAGGTCGCTATTAGTGCAGTGCCAACCAACGCCGAAAAAGCGAGGAAGTAAACGTCCGCTACCTGCACTCGTTCTCGTGGTTTCATGAACAAGAGCTTGAGAAAAGGCGCACTGAGCGCGACGACGATCGCCAAAAACGTCATCGTGATTAGCACGGTGTATGAGATGGCCGCACTTTCGGAGAGAAAGTGCCCCGACGAGACCAATCCACAAACTACCCAGCCAGAACTCTTACCTGCATCAGCACCCGTTTTTGCGTACGACAGTCTTACCGGCTGAATGAACACTTTGTAGTTCGTTTGGGCAATGTGAGCTTCAAAGACATTGCTGTTCTGTCGCAGTCGTTCAAAATCGATCTTCTGCTGGTCCTCGTTCACTAACCCTTGCAGATTTGTAACGCCGAGTTCGCTCGCGCCCTGTTCAAAGAACACCTTGCCATCTTCTTCTGCTATCAACACACCGTCAAAGTTGTTTTTATCGATCAGCTTTCTCGCAAATGGCGCCAGGAGGTCTTCCAGTTTTCCTTTGACGCGGATGTTGACTGCGGACGTTCCATCTGAACCCGTGTAGTCAAGAACCAGAAACTGGCTACCCGATTCTTGTTTGATGTCGTAGGTAACGACCTTCTGACCCTCAGCCGGCGACTTCAAGAGCAGGGAGTCGAGAACGATATCGTTACCGTCCTTGACGATTGGACGCAGGAAGCCATCCATCTGGAAGTCGCCGGGTTTGGTTGGGAGATAAGCTTGAGTGGCGGATTCGGCGGCCTTTTGATAAGCGCCAGCAACACCATCGACCTTTGCTTGAATCTGCTTATTCAGGACCGAGAGCAGACGAAAATTGCGATTGGTGAAGTAGGTCTTCTGCTCAGAGAAATAGAAGAGGTAGTAGAGACCGAAGGGTCCCAGAATCAGCATCAAGGTGAGGCTTATCGTGTTGAAGTACTTGAGTTTGGGCCTTTTGAACGGCATAGGACCAACTTCTTCCGAGGCTAGGATGTCGGGATGAGAAAAGATCGGAGGAGGAACTTAGGTGAAGGCTAAGAGAGTCTCACCTTAGAGGCTTCTTCTAAAGATAATGACTGACGAAGAAAAAGATTTCATACGTAAGAATTTTTGGCTTGCTTGAGGCTTCAATCTACCCCCGCCAGCAACAATCCTGAGTGAGGAGATTATAGGACTCGAAAATCCCGCCTGTCACCCCTTTGCCAACCAGGATGTGAGCTTCTCCCAAATTCCTTCGTAAACCTGATGCTGCGTCAGACCACCAGTTTTAGGGACCTTGAGAGAATGATCGCCACCGTTGATTTCGTAAAGTATGTCGGTGCGTTTGAGTTTTTCGATGATTGGTCGTAACTCGTCAGGGGTGCCAAACGCATCACGCGAGCCCTGAATGAACAGCATCGGAGCCTTGACATCCTTCAGGTGTTTGTCGCGCAGCTGATCTGGCTTGCCGGGTGGGTGCAGCGGATAACCGAGGAATACCAATGCAGCAATGTCGCTCTTTGAAATGGCAGCGACCTGAGAGGCGATGCGTCCACCCATCGACTTGCCTCCGATCGCGAGTCGGTTCCCTTTCAACTTCTTGTTTCCGGCGGCCATATCGATCACCGCCTGGTAACAGGCTTCAAGTTTCGGTTTTTGATCCGGAGCACTTCTTCCCTGCTCCATGTAACCGAAGTTGAAAGTAATTACGTCGAGACCGCGTTTAGCAAGCTCAGTCGCAAATAAGACCATGAACGGACTCAGTTGGCCGGCGCCGGCTCCGTGCCCAAGAATTAAGGTGATGCCGGCGCGAAGCTTTTTGTCCGCTGCGTAGAGTAACGCGGTTACTGACTCTGTCTCGTTGATACTTACTTTTATTTGTTCTGGCTGCATTGGATTGATTGGAGTCTTGTTCGGCCCGGAGCGCAAGGCGTCTTATTCGGGCGGAGCGCGGGCGTCTCGCCCGCCACGTCTCCCTTACTCCACCTTCTAAGCGACGCGAACGTCTCGTTGAATCCCGATCAAACGCGAGGGTCACGATGCGCTCGGGACGCCCGCGCCCCGGTCAATTTAAGAAAAATAAACTCGTTGCACGCGCTCGCCCACGCCACACGTCACTTCATACGAAAGCGTTCCCGCTGTTCTCGCCAAGTGCTCGACCGTAACATTCTTGTCACCTGAAGCCCCGAACAATGTAACTTCATCATCAATCGAGACGTCCGGAACATTCGTCACATCGAGCATCGTCAAATCCATTGAGATCCGCCCCACAACAGGAACATACATCCCGCGCACGATGACGTGGGCCCGATTGGAAAGTCCTCGCATGTATCCATCGTGATAACCAATCGGAAGTGTTGCAATAAGAGATTTCCTCGACGCTTCGAACGTGCAACCGTAACCAATCGTTTCTCCCTCCGGAACCCACTTCAGCAGTTCAATACGCGAACGAAGTGACATTACCGGACGCAACTCGGGGTTCTTTTCCGAAGGCGGCAGGACGTCGCGCCACAACCCGTACAAGACGCCTCCGGGACGGACCATGTTTCCCCACGCAGACGGGTGTCCGAAAACCCCGGCCGAGTTCGCCACGTGAAAATGATTTGGTGAGTAACCACGACTAGTAAAACTTGCTGCTGCTTCTTTAAATCGCCGCAGCTGATTTCCCGTCAACGGCTCGCACATCGGATCGTCCGCGGCTGCAAAATGGCTCATTAACCCATCGACCCGTACACTTTCATACCTTTTCAAGCGATCGACGAACTCGCCGATCTCATCCCAACGCACTCCGAGCCGGCCCATTCCGGTGTCGATCTTCACATGCACATCAACAACGGTGCCGGCATCTTTCGCAGCGTGGTTGAGAGACTCAATCATCTCGAGGCGATAGACCACCGGAACGAGGTTGTGTTGCAAACAAACAGGGGCCTGCCCCATCCACAATCCGCCCAATGCGAGGATTGGTTTAGTTATACCGTTCTTTCTTAATTCAATCCCTTCTTCCGGCAATGCCACACCAAACCAATCCGCGCCTTCCATTTCGAGACGGCGAGCGCACTCGACCGCACCATGTCCGTAGGCGTTCGCCTTCACAACCGCCATAACTTTGACGGCGGGGCCGACGCGATGCTTGATTGTTTTGAAGTTTGCGGCGAGGGCGTTGAGATCGATTTCGACCCAGGTGGGCCTTCCCGCAGTTTGGATATGCTTGGACGACACTATTGACTACTCGCGCGACTACTCTCGGTACAAACTATCGAAACGCATGCTTGAAGGTGTGAAACGCAGGTCTACGGTTCCGGTTGGACCATTACGTTGTTTAGCGATGATTAGCTCGGCGACGTTTCTCTGATCTTCAGGAAGGCTTTCGCGCTCTTCCGCCGTCTTGTATTGCTCGGCACGATAGATGAAGGCGACGAGATCAGCGTCCTGTTCCAAAGCGCCGGATTCGCGCAGATCAGCCAATTGAGGCCGGTGATCTGAACGCGCCTCAGGAGCACGGGAAAGCTGGGACAGCGCAACTAGTGGAACGTTCATCTCCTTGGCCAGGCCCTTCAGCTCACGCGAAATCTGAGAGACTTCTTGCTGTCGGGATTCAACTCGTCTTGAAGAACCAGACATCAGTTGTAAGTAATCGACTATGATCAGATCCAACCGCTTTTGTTCGGCTGCCAGGCGTCGGGCTTTGGCTCGCATCTCCAGCACGCTGATTCCAGGAGTATCGTCGAGAAAGATCTTCGCGTCGGCCAGCGTGCCAAGTGATTTGGCAATCTGCGCCCACTCAGGTCGAGACAGAAACCCATTTCTGAAACGCTGCGCGTCAATGTTTCCCTGCGAACAAAGCATGCGCATCACCAACGCCTCTTTCGACATTTCAAGTGAAAACAGACCAACAACAGCGCCTGCCTGGATAGCAGCATTTTCTGCCAGCATCAACGCAAAACTCGTCTTACCCATCGAAGGTCGCGCGGCCAGAATGATCAAATCCGAGCGCTGAAGCCCGGACGTCATCTTGTCCAGGTCGGCGAAACCTGTGGTGAGACCAGTCAGCAGTGCGGCTCGGCCTTCCATCTCCTGGATCTTTTCGAGCAGCTGTTCCGCGACTGGCTTTACGTGAACAAACCCCTGACGAACGCGCTCGTCAGCCAATTCAAAGATCGCTTGTTCAGCATGATCGAGAATGATTTCGGGTTCGTCTTCCTGTTCCAGGGCCTCCTGACTGATCTTGTTAGCGGCACGTACGAGTTGACGCAACATCGATTTACCGCGAACGACCTTCGCGTAGTTCTCGATGTTGGTTGAATGAGGAAGTCCGTAGGTTAAGTTGGTTATGAAACCGATGCCGCCAACTGATTCAAGCCCACTCTCTTTCTTAAGTTCCTCGCCGATCAAAATGGGGTTGATCTCGGCGCCGCGTTCGAAGAGCGAGATCATCGCCACAAAAATCCGGCGATGCGAAGGAATGTAAAAAGCTTCGGGCTTGAGAAGTTCGACGGCCTGACTGATTAAACTGTTGTCGAGCAGTATGCCACCGAGAATCGCGCGTTCAGCTTCAGCGCTGTGTGGCAGGGCTCGTTCGAGTGGTTGGTCGCGAATTGGATCAGGACTAGCCATTTAAGAAATTCCAGCGTTTGGCGATATTTTTTGTAAGCCGAAAGAAAAGACGCTGCAAATACTGATTCGTACTTGCAGCGTCAAACTATCCGAAGCTTCATCGTGCGTCAACGAAGCGTTGGAAAAATATTTCAAATCCTACTCCGCCCGATTCTGTTCTTCCTGGGCCGTGGCTTCATCTCGTTTGATCAGCTCGGCTTCCTGTTCGGGAGTTAGATGGCCGACGATCACTTCGCCTTCCGCAGAAACCTTTACTTGCAAATCAATAGTCACTTCGCGGTGCAGCCGAAGCGGAACATTGAAATCGCCCAAACGCTTGAGTGGCTCGCGTAAATGAATTCTGTGGCGATCGATCTCATACCCTCGCTCTTGCAGCGCTTCGGCAATGTCCATTGAAGTCACCGACCCGTACAGCGCGCCCTGTTCGCCTGCCTTTCGTTTGAAATCAAGCACCAGCGAACGAATCTGGTCGGCTTGGGCTTCAGCCGTGGCGCGTTCGCCTGCTTCCTTTTTGAGTAGTGCAGCGCGTTCCTGCTCGATCTGCTTAACGTTACTGGCAGTCGCTTCAACCGCGAGTTTTCTTGGCAGGAGGTAGTTGCGCGCGTACCCTGCTCTAACGCGAACGATCTCGCCACGAGCGCCGAGATCGTCAACGTCCTCACGCAAAAGTATCTTCGTGTGTGCCATCGCTCATCTCCTCCTTAGTCTGTTGTGTATGGCAGCAACGCAATGTTCCGTGCGCGCTTGATTGCTTCGGCCAGCATTCGTTGATGCGTGGCACAGTTACCAGAGATGCGAC
>DATBMP010000244.1:0-2674 GCA_036554845.1 Pyrinomonadaceae bacterium | reverse complement strand
GACGCCTCTGAGAGCTTCGGCTTGAAGTCGGCAAAAACATTCAGTTCGGTGCACAGAGTATGCGCTACGTTAAGATCGTAGTCATACCTGCCCTCCCAACGAAAAGTCTTACCGTCGGAGATGAGTTCGAGATCGGAGGTGTCGATTCCGTGCTGATCAAATACCTTGCGATCGGTAGCCTCAAAATCGCCACCCACGACACCGACGACGCGAACGTCTGTAAAATAACTGGCCGAAATAGAAAAGTGTGATGCCGAACCGCCCAGCATCTTGTCACACTTGCCGAATGGCGTTTCGACTGCGTCAAACGCAACCGATCCAACTACTAACAAAGACATCTTTGAGGGGTCTCCAAACCTGGGAGCTGATAAGAGAACTTCGTGAACCGATTACGAGATAAAGCGTCTACTGCTTTGGTATTGGACCGCCGACCGAACGCAGCTCTTGTTCGGCCTGCTTTTTGAAAGTGCTGTCAGGATGTTCAGCCACCAACTGCGTTAGATACTCACGGCCCATCTCCCGAAATTGTTCAGCCGTCAGCTGGCGTCTAGTTGTACCGTCGTAACTTACGTACATCGAAGGACTCTGCTTGCCCTTATTTTCTGACAACGCAAGGCTGCTCATGCCAGCAATGAACAACGCTTCGTCGATCTTAGCGAAGTTGGGATTACCGGCGATGATCTCCTGAGTACGATTAAGCGAGGCGACATAAGCTTTCTTGAGTTTGAAGTAGTTTCGAGCGACTTCCAGATTGTGAAACGAGTCACGCTCCAGTTCCGGGTCTCGCAATACTGATGAATCGGGACCACTCTTCAATCCGCCTTGTGCAAACGTTGCAGCGGAGAGGGTCAGAATAGCGAACGTTGCAACCAATAAAATAGAACTCTTTCTCATCTCCAAATTCCTTTCCTTCTGTCGCTTGCGCGCGTCGTGCCTGGCTATCGATTCGCGTACTTCTCCAGGATAACGCCGAGCTTCTTTCTCGTCGCTTCCGGCCATAGCTCGGTGGGCGTGAAGATCGCGTGCTGCAACGCCGAGCTGCACCTGCACGACCGGTTTTTTTGTTTCAAGTTCGCAACAGCCGCCTTCATGATCACCTGCGCGTTTCTCACATTCTTGTTTAAGTACTCAACCACCGTCTCAACAGTAACCGCGTCATGTCCGGGATGCCAGCAATCGTAGTCAGTCACCAGCGCCAGCGTCGCATAACAGATCTCTGCTTCACGAGCGAGCTTTGCCTCTTGAAGGTTGGTCATTCCGATGATGTCCATTCCCCAGGAACGATAAACCTTGGATTCGGCAACAGTCGAAAAGGCCGGGCCTTCCATACAAAGATAGGTCCCGCCGCGGTGTACCTTCACATCAGCCGTCCGGCAAGACACTTCCAGGACATCACCTAGATCTTTACATACCGGGTGGGCAAACGAGACGTGGCCGACAATTCCCTCTCCGAAGAAGGTAGATTCACGAGCGCGAGCACGAGTTCGATCAAAGAACTGATCGGGAATGACCATATCCAATGGCGCATAGCGTTCCTGCAAAGAACCAACAGCAGACGCTGAAAGAATACGCTCCACTCCCAACGACTTCATTCCATAGATGTTTGCGCGAAAAGGGACCTCGGTCGGGGTGAAACGATGGCCACGACCATGTCGCGGCAGGAACGCTACCCGCTCGTTTTCCAAAGTCCCAACGATGAAGGCATCGGACGGACTACCAAAAGGAGTGTCAACCTTAATCTCCTCGACGTTAGTTAACTCGGGCATCTGATAGAGCCCACTACCGCCGATAATTCCGATCTTTGCAGTACTCATCAGTTAATCATCTCAAGCTGAATCGTCGAATCGGTTGGCACAGGCACGGGCTTCATTTTTCCGTCTTCGCCAGTCAAACGGCAGATCGGCGCTTCAGCATCATGATAGAAAAAGCACAGCCAATTTTCGCGAAGCGCTTGCGGCAGTAACCGTTTCTTTGATTCCAACGTTTCGACGGGATAGAGGTCGTAACCCATGATCCAGGCAAACGGCACATGTGCGCGTGTGGGAACAAGATCAGCAAAGCCGAAGAGTGTCTTTCCGCTTTGCTCAAGTCTCCAACACTGCATTGATCGATTGTGACCGGGGTGGGTCTCCATTCTCAATCCCGGCACGACTTCGTAGTCCGCGGGTTTGAGATCGAGCTGGCCACTTTGGACGAGCGGTCGCCAGTTTTCCGGTAGATAACTCGCCCGATCACGCTCACTCGGGGACTCTGCATGTTCGAACTCGCTCTTTGAAACAAAATAACGAGCGTTCGGGAATGACGGAATCGACCGTCCGTCACTATCGAGCCTGGTATTCCCGCCCGCGTGATCAAAATGGAGGTGGGTGTTGATGACGATGCTGATCTCTTCAGGTCCAACTCCGGCAACCGATCTCAGCGTTTCTGAGAAAGGGTGTTGCCGCCGGATGCCATACATTTCGGTGTGCTTCGAAGACCACTTATCGCCGATACCAGTTTCAATAAGTACTCGTTCAGATCCTGTGTCGATGAACAGGCAGTTCATGTTCATGCGAATCCGGTTCTGTTCGTCCGGAGGATTAGTTCGCGACCAAAGATTGCGAGGAACGACGCCAAACATCGCTCCTCCATCCAGCCCGAACTCTGTGTCCGGAATTATTTCCAACCGATAATC
>DATBMP010000015.1:0-7549 GCA_036554845.1 Pyrinomonadaceae bacterium | reverse complement strand
GCTTTGGGGATGTCAATCCATAGACCAGTGCGGCAGAAGTTTGCGCGGCGACTCGTACGCGTGCTTCGCGCGGGCCCGATATTTTCATCTGCGGCGGGTACTCGTCTTTGACGATCAGTGTGATCGGTCGGGTGCGATTGTTTTGGATATTGACACGGACGTCAGTTTCAGCGCCGACAGCAAAGCGTCCATCAAACTCGCGCCGGATCACGATGTCTGCGGGGAGGCGGCTGCGGCGGCCGTCAAAGATGGCGATAGCAATCAGAGCAAGGTCATAGAAGAGTGTGACCCAGCGAAGCCAGGGGTAGCCCCACGAAAACGCGAGCGGAATGAATCCGAGAATTGCGAGTAGGTAAAAAAATCTGGTGAAGACGAAGGGCACTTTTGTTTCCGAAGGCGAGATGACGATCGCGGGAGACTTTAGATGATTTGGAGTGGTTTGTCAGTGGTCGTTTGTTAGAGGTTAGAGATCAGAGGTCGGCGATGCCACGGTCTTGTCCCGTTGGTATTTCACGCTCGCAGCGGCCTTGCCTCAAAAGTCGATGAAGGGATTCAAATGGGCAACGGGCGGGGGCCAGCCACCCTTCCTGACCTGTTATTTCCTCAGAGATCACTCAATCAATAACAAGTCAGGAAGGGTGGCTTGCCCCCGCTCTTCATTCTAAGCGTCGTCTTTTTCTTTTGAGGCAAGGCCGATGACAACTATCGACAGTGTTGCAAAGCTACATGATCACATTGGTCAGGAAGTTGCTGTTAGCGATTGGTTTACAGTGACGCAGGATCGCATCAACCGTTTTGCTGAAGCCACCGAAGACCGTCAATGGATTCACATTGATCCGGAACGTGCCCGACGCGAATCGCCTTTCCGAGAGCCAATCGCCCATGGCTTTCTCACTTTGTCGTTATTGAGTGAGCTGATGAAGAGAGCGGTGTCAGTCAAAGGCGTAAAGATGGGCGTGAACTATGGATTGAATCGAGTGCGTTTCATTTCGCCCGTCCCAGCTGGTGCGCGAATTCGAGGTCGGTTCATTCTCTCAAGCGTCGAAGAGATTAAGGGTGGTGCACAGGGTACCTGGAGCGCCACGGTTGAGCGGGACGGATTTGACAAGCCTTGTTGCGCAGCTGAGTGGTTGGTGCGGTACTACGTTTGAGATGGCAGGAAGTTGTCAGGTTGGTCTTTGGTCAGTTGTCAGTTGTTAGTTGTTAGTTGTTAGTTCGTTTCGAACAAAGAGTCTTTTGCGTTTCGGCTATGCCGCAACCCTTGCGGTAAGCCTGCGGCTTACCGAACGTTCTCAGGTGTTCTGATCGAGGCTACGCCTCCAAGATGGAACAGTTCAGGCATAGCCTGACTAATCAGTTGCCGAAACGGTAAGCCGCAGGCTTACCGCAAGGGTTGCGGCACAGCCGAAACGCAAAAGACTCTTTGTTCGACCGAACTGACAACTGACAACTGACCATTAACCGTTTTCATGAATGAAGCTATCGACACCCAACCTGTTCGGCCCAGTGAAGAACTCGAGTGGAGTGAGCTGGAAGCTTATCTGCGCCCGCGACTTTCAGATCTGCTGGGCCACCGTCTAGAAGCTCCTTTAATAGTCGAACAGTTTCCGGGTGGGCACTCAAATCTCACTTACCTGCTCCAGTTTGGCAATGAAGAGTTTGTGCTTCGCCGTCCGCCTTTTGGTCCAGTGCCCCCTAAGGCGCATGACATGGCCCGCGAGTATCACATCCTTGCTGCCGTACACCCGGTATATCCGTTAGCGCCGCGACCATTTCTACTTTGCGAAGACACCGAAGTTATCGGCTCAATTTTTTATGTGATGGAACGCCGCCGCGGCATAGTCGTGCGTACCACTGAACCGCCGCAACTGGAGGATCATCCGGAAGAGCGGCGTCGTGCGAGCGCGGCAATGATCGACGCTTTGTCTGAGTTGCACATCGTGGATATCGAGAAGCATGGACTCGTTTCGTTGGGTAAACCTGCGGGATTTGTCGCCCGGCAAGTCGAGGGTTGGACCAATCGCTGGCATGGTGCGCAGACGAGCGAAGTTCCCGAGATGGATTTGTTGGCGAGATGGTTGATGGCCCACCTTCCAGACGATCCGCAGCGACCAACTTTGGTCCATGGCGATTTCAAACTGGATAACGCCATGTTTGACGCCAAGGACTTTGGAAAATTGATCGCAGTCCTTGATTGGGAGATGAGTTCAGTCGGTGATCCACTTGTCGATCTGGGAATCCTGCTTTGCTATTGGGTGCACACGGCGACCAAAACTTCGCCGCGAGATTCGGTTGCCGCGGTCACTCATCTTCCCGGGTGGTTCAGTCGTGCAGAGTTGCTCGACCGTTATGTGGAAGAAACAAATTTCGATCTGTCGAACCTACACTTCTACGAAACATTTGCAGTCTTCAAACTCGCCGTCGTGTTACAGCAGATCTTCTATCGCTATCGGCGCGGCCAGACAGACGATCCAAGGTTTGCCGGTTTGGACCTCAGGGTCGAGTGGTTAGCGCGCATTGCTGTGCCGCTAATGGAGAAGGACTAGAGGCGATTCGTCATGCTTATCAACGCTGCAATCTTATGGGAACAGGGTCAATCACTTTCGGTGGAAGAGGCAGAACTCGAGGAACCGCATGCGCATGAAGTGCTAGTGGAGGTGAAAGCCGCGGGCGTCTGTCACAGCGACTTGCATCCCGTGCGTGGTGACTGGCGGGCGCGAACGCCGCTTGCCCTGGGTCATGAAGGTGCGGGAATCGTACGTGCTGTAGGCGAGGGCGTCTTACGTGTCCGAGTTGGTGATCACGTAGTGTTCTGTTGGGCGCCACCGTGTGGAGTGTGTCCTTCCTGTTTGGCTAACCGACCGGTGCTTTGCGATCGGTTGGATCAAACAACGTATCGCAATCGTCTTCCCGCAGGTGGTACACGCCTTCGCGCCCGCGGTCACGATGTGGCCCACTTTAACAGTACCGCGTGTTTTGCGGATTACGCAGTGGTATCTGAAGAAGGTGCGGTGCCGGTTCCGGATCACATTCCATTTGCTTCCCTCGCGACACTCGGATGCGCTGTGATCACTGGCGTAGGCGCCGTTCTCAATGCAGCGCAACTTAAAGGTGGAGAACGAGTGGTGGTGGTAGGCGCCGGCGGGGTTGGTCTGAACGTGGTCCAGGGTGCTCGTTTGGCCCGGTGCGAAAAGATTATTGCGATCGATGCGCGTCAGAAGCCTTTGGAACTCGCTCTTTCTTTCGGAGCCACAGAGATCGTCGATGCATCATCCGAGGAAGTACCTAAGCGCATTCGCGAACTGACTGATGGCCGAGGTCCCGACTATGTATTCGACACAGTTGGTACGCCTGAGACGATTCAGCAAGCGGTAGGGCTGGTGCGAAAGGGCGGCACGGTGATCCTTACCGGACTGTCACGCACGGATGCGTTGGCGTCGATTCCGACCTTTCCGTTTGTGATGCAGGAGAAACGACTGATCGGATCGCTATACGGATCAGGACAACCGTTCAATGACATTTCCAGGCTGATAAAGCTGTATGAAGAGGGTGAACTACAGCTGGATGCACTGGCCACACGCACATATCGTCTGGACCAGGTGAATGAAGCGCTGGATGCTTTGGCATCCGGTCAAGGCGCGCGTGGTGTGATTCTGTGGGAATAGTGGTGAGTTGTCAGTTGTTAGTAGACAGTTGTCAGAGGCTTTGGCTTGGGTTTCTGGTCTTGGGTCTTTGGACTTGGGGTTGGGCTTGGGTCTTTGGGCTTGGGTCTTGTTGGGTGGCGTTTCGCGATTTCGTGGATCGAGTAACGGTTGAGTAGCGGACGATCCACGAAACGACACGAACCGTCACCAAACAAGACCAACGAAGACCCAAAGAACCAAAGACCCAAGCCAAAGGCCCAAGACCGCAGTTCAACTGACAACTAACAACCGAGAAAGGACAAATAACAATTCGCTAGAATGTAAACCGCACACCCAACTGCATCTGCCGCTGTGCCGCTGACGATGTAAATCCGAGCGGCTGTGTCGGCGCCTTTGTTCGATCGCCGCGCGTGCGGGTGGTCGACAACGCCCTCAATTGATCAACCGGGAGACTGCCGACAATGTTGTTGATGCCGGCCAAATTGTTCCGATTGAAAAGATTGAACCCCTCGAGCGTCAATTCAAAGTACATGTCTTCCTTGACCGGAATCCGGCGAGCGAGACGTGCGTCGAAGCTGTAGAACGGTTCACCCAAACCCGTATTTCTTCCAATCGCGAATGGTCGATCAGACTGTGACCGCCCATCCGCATTCGCGTCTATCCCGAGCAGGAGATTGAAAGGTCTGCCGGAACCGGCAATGAAAATCGGCGAGAAGGTCCAGTTAGCCAAAAACTTGTTCTTGTAGGGACTGCCTATCACCCCGGCGAATACCGCACGGTGACGCTGATCAAAAGCTGAAACAGCGCGGTCCAAACGAACATTCAATGGATCCTGCGCCGAGAAGTCGCTGTTGAAATCCGTCACCTCGTCGATCGACTTCGAATAGGTGTAGTGCAGGTTCAGACTAAAGTTATTGGTGAAACGCCTTTGCACTGAGATCGTGCCTGCGTGATAGAACGAGTTGGCACTTGATTCGTAGATGTTGTCTTGCAGACGCAGCGGGTTTCGAAAGTCGCTGGTGAGTCCCGCAGCTACCTGCGCGGCAGTCGGAAAACGAATGAAGGTTGTTTTTCCGGTAAGCGGGCTGATTGGTCCGGTTCGCTTGAACTGATTGATGTCTCGGTTACGTGTCAGATGAATGCCTCGTGAAAACAGATAACTGAGCTCAACTGACAAGCCGGCGAACTCTCGCTGCACACCCAAACTGGCCTGATACGTTTCTGGAGTTTCGTATCGCGGCTCAGCTCGGAAACGTACTTCGAGTGGTGCGTTTGGTCTTGGAACCACGCCAAATTGCAGTAGATCCGCTGCAGTAATCGTGCGCGTACCGATTACTCCCTGAGCCAATAACGTTTGATAGACGGCGAAGGAACTTGGCAGGCCGAGTGCACCCGATGTTGCCGTTGCCAGAACGATGTTGATTGGATCGCCTGGAAATCCGCTGAGTGTCTTGGTTACGTTGGGAACCGAGTAGATCGTATAGCCGGAAAAAATTCCCGCGCCACCGCGAATTGCAGTCTTGCCGTCTTTGAACGGATCCCATGAAAAACCGACTCGCGGTTGAAAATCATTGGTATCGAGTCGCATGTAGAACGGCTCGTCACTGATGGACCAACGAATGCCATACGTCAATGTCAGGTTTGGATAGACCTTCCAAGTGTCCTGTCCATACGCGGCATAGCGATAAGTCCAAGAGTTTACTTCCGAAGTGCCGAAACCTTGTTGATACACAATCGGGAGATTGAGATTGAAGGATTGTAAGGCGTTGATTGGGCTCGCAAGTGTGGGCAGCAGTGCCGGGTTGTTGGCCGCGAGGAATGCTTGCAGTGTCGGCAGTGTTGCCGCGGGAATTATGTTAGCCAGAGGAATTGCCGCACCGAAATTGAATCTGCCGCCAAAGAACGTTTCATTGGCCGTGGAGACGTCGGTCGCGAACACTGATGCGCCGGTCTTAAATGAGTGATCGTGGAAAAGGTAGGTGACGTTGTCGAGAACATCGGCCTGACGTTGAATCGTCGCCGAAGGAAGAAAGATGTCTCGTCCAAAGAAACCGAACCCTTCGATGTTCAGTTCAGGGCCAATAGGTTCGTTCGGGATTACTTTGAAGTTGTAGTAACTCCATTGTGCTTTTAATTCGTTAACAACATTTGGGCTGAACTGATGCGTGTCGGAAATCAGGATACCGCCGTTCTTAGTATCAACAGTGCGACCGCGTGACACAGCTGTTATCGCCCCGGCCGCCTGATTCTCGAAACTCGAATCGTTGTAGTTGAAGCGGACGTAAGCGTTGTTGTTCGTGTTGAAGTTGTGATCGATACGTCCGGTAAAGGTTGTTTGATTTGAGTTAAAAGGAAACTGACCACTCGCAGACGTAAACAGATTCACTGTGCGTGGATATCGCGCCGCAGTGGTGGTCAGTGTTCCAGTCAAGGCACTTGCCAGAGGCGCGAACGGTGTGCCTCCTAAAAAGTTGAAGAGCGATGTCTGCGACGCGGTCAATCCAAAGATCGACGGATCATTCAGAAGGTTTACAAACGTTGACTCGTCCTGACTAAACCGCTCAACAGAGGCGAAGAAGAAGGTTTTATCGTGGCTGATTGGGCCACCCAGCGAGCCGCCGTATTGTTGTCGCTTGAAGGGTGATTTGCCATCGGGATTAAAGTCAAAAGGGTTGCGGGAATCCAATTCATCGAACCGGAATAAGCCGAAAACGCTACCGTTGAAACGATTGGCGCCAGACTTGGAGATGATATTCACGATACCTCCAGAGGCTCCGCCAAACTCGGCATTAAAAGAGTTCCTGAGCACCTGAAATTCCTGCACGGCTTCCTGGTTTACGGTTGGCTGCACTCCACCAGACACGGTGTTGATCTCGCCACCATCGACAGCAACCAGGTTTCCGCGACCGTTGTTACCTCCGAACGAGAGACCGGATTGTGGTGTTTGGGCCACGCGAAAATCAGAGGAGTCTGCGATATTGTCTGAGTCACTAACTCCGGGAGTTAGCAGAGCGTAGTCGAGGTAATTTCGACGATTGATCGGGAGGTTAGTAATCTGACGAACGTCGATCACCGATGATTGTTGAGTGCGTTCGGTCTCGACAATCTCGCCTGTGCCGACGACATCGATATTCGCCGAGACATTTCCTACGCCAAGTTGTACCGGTATGTTGGCCTGCTGCCCGACTGTCAGTTCAACGCGCATGGTTGTTGGCGCGAACCCAGCGGCGCTGGCTTCAGCCTTCAACTCATATGTGCTTGGCAAGAGATTCAGGAAGGTGTAATTGCCTGTGACGTCCGTAGTTGTCGAACGACTCAAACCTTTACTGACATCAGTGATCGTGACAGTGGCATTTGGTACGGCAGCACCGTTAACGTCAGTCACCTGCCCGCGCAATTCTGCAGTAGAGCTGGATGCTTGCGAGAAAGCGAGGGAGAATCCACAGACGACAAGTAGAGTCGCCAGGAAAAAGCGAGTCAGGCTTCTCATGAGCTATCTCCTTTTTTGAAATGCAAGAAGTGAAGGTCGTGCCAGCTATCTCGCCGGAAGGATGCAGACCAGCCGGTGTCGGTAAAAATTGACCGGCGCTGTCTAGCTGAGCATAATAGCTACCGAACGGTCGGTAAACTAGCATCAGACCTTGCCAGCGTCAAGCTTTTGTTCTCGTATTTACATTATAGTTGGACCTTCAGATTTAACGCTCGGCAACAAAGCTAAGCGTCACTATCCGATCTATAAAGTCGCTCGACTTAGTTCCGCTCGCCAACAAAATGATCCTTCGTGAGGTGACTTTCTTGTGAAGAAAGAGTCGGCAGGAGTTTGGTTCGCTCTCTGGGTTCTGTTCGCTATCAACACCATGAACTTCTTTGACCGGCAGATACTCGGTGCCGTGGGCGAACCCGTA
>DATBMP010000193.1:0-3747 GCA_036554845.1 Pyrinomonadaceae bacterium | reverse complement strand
ATGAAGACCGGGTTGTTTTTCGTTATTCAGACAAGGATGGCAACATCACAGAGGCTTCCAATCCGAATGGCTCGCGCGACAACATCGCAGGTATTTGCAGCCGGGAGCGCAATGTTCTTGGTTTGATGCCCCATCCCGAACGCGCGTGTGAAGACCTGTTGGGTTCTACCGACGGTCGAGATCTCTTTCGTTCGCTTGCCGCCACGCTCGCCGCCGCTTGATGCGATTGCGACGTTAACCTTGATGATGTTGCTGAAAGCGAACGCGCGGCTAACTCAATCCGAAATCTACAAGTGTGAGAATTCTGTTGGTCTGGAGGCTCGGTGATGAAAGTCCATTCAGCATGGCTCGCAGTCGGCCTTTTTCTTTGTCTGGTACTAGGCTGCAAATTCGGAAATACAAACACGACGAACACAAACACGACGAACACAAACACGAACACTAGCGCTAACGGCAACTCTTCGACTTCAACAGCAGGGACTAGTACTGGTCCAGGCGAATTCACCACTGAACTCCACATGGCAAAGGATGATGGTTCGGGCGATCCCGGTGATGAGTCTTCAACGTTTGGACCAACTGATAGAACCATTCATGCGGTCACAAAACTGAAGGATTCCAAGTCTGGAACAAAGATGAAGTTCGCCTGGTGGATCGTCGATGCCGATGGTGCCAAGAACCAGAAGATCCGAGACATCGACTACACGACACGAGCACTCGAAAACGTAGTACACGGCCATCTGACCTTGCCACGTGATTGGCCCAAAGGAAGTTACAAGGTAGACCTCTACGTCAACGACGTTCTCGACAGGACAGTGCAATTCAAGGTCGAGTAATTCTCAACTCAAGAAACTTATGCGACGTTTTTTACCTTTTATAATAATCATAGTTGCCTTGCTGGCTGCACTTGGTGGGTTTCTCTACTTCAAAAGTAGAGCCACCAGTTCGACGAGTGGAGTAAGCAGCACAACAATGCCTACGCCTGCGCCCACAGCTCAAGCAGGACAACCGCAGATCTCCACTCCGCCTGTAGTTTCAACCAATGAGCCTGGCGCTACTCCGCCGCACGCAATTGGTCCGGCCAGTGCACCCGTGACGTTGGAAGAGTTCGGAGATTTTCAATGCCCGCCTTGCGGGTTCCTGCATCCGGAGCTAAAGAAGATTGCGAATACATATGGACCAAAGGTGCGGATCATCTTTCGCGAGTTTCCACTCACGCCCTCTCATCCACACGCTTTGACCGCGGCTCGCGCTGCGGAAGCCGCAGGAATGCAAGGGAAGTTTTGGGAGATGCACGGCATGATCTTCGAAAATCAGCGAACGTGGCATTCAGCATTCGATGCTCGTCCGGTTTTTGAAGAGTATGCCAGGGCGATCGGCTTAAACATTGATCGATACAAGCGAGATGTAGCCAGTCCCGCTGTTGCGGAAAGGATCTTTCTTGATCAAAAGCGAGCTCATGCTCTCAACGTAACCGGTACCCCAACGGTTTTTATTAACGGCAAAGAAGTACCTTTCGATTCTTTACCGGCAGAACGATTGGGTTCATTGATCGATGCAGAACTCGCCCGGATCGGACGTTAGAACATTGCAGGAGATCCCGGGCCAATCAGCAGCTGGGCCGTCACCCTTAATTTACGGGGCGATGGCCTTTCTTTCTTTCATTGGTTTGGTTGATTCGATCTATCTCACCGTTCAGCACGTCACCGGACAGAGTGTGCGCTGCACAATAATCACAGGTTGCTCGGCGGTGTTGAGCAGTCCGTATGCAACGGTTGCCGGTCAACCTCTGGCGCTCATCGGGGCAGTCGCGTACTTCACCGTGTTCAGTTGCGCGGTCCTCGCCGCCTTCGGTTACAAGATTGCGGGCAAGATCCTCGCGGTAATCGTTGGTCTGATGTTTCTCACTACACTCTGGCTACTCTATCTTCAAGCTTTCGTCATCAAGCAGTTTTGCCAATTCTGTTTGGTATCTGCTGCGGTCACCATTCTTCTCACCATTCTTGTGTTCATTGGTTGGCGGCGGCGGTCGCGCTGACGGCTGAAGCGTTCCTGACTTCAGCTGAGTATCAGAACCGTTTTGGAGTGTTGGTGACGCGCAACGCTACTCAATGTGGCGGACGCTGAATCGTTCTGATCTACTCACCTCAGTGCTATACTTCGGCCCGCTTCCCAGCAAAGACAGCTTGCCTTTTCAAAACCTCAATCGGTGGAAAGGAGACCTAAATGGAACTCGTTCTATACATATCCCTTCTCCTTCAGGTCATGGTTCAGCCGCCACCGCAAACTCCCGCGGACGACGTGAATGCACCGGATGTTGAGGTGCTGCGATACTCCTGGAATGAATATCGGCGTCCCGCCCTCGACCCACGCGTTGATGAGTTTCCGAGTATCTCCAAGAGTCAGCAGCGCGTGTTTAGTGAGACGATTAACAACAAGAATAGTATCGAGAACCGTAGTCGTGACATGCGCATCATTGAGCAACGAGTTTCTCGGGATGTTGCTGAAGGAAAACCAGGTAGTCAGTACCGCTACATGACTGAGATCAAAAACCGCGGGAACAAGATCATTCGGGCAGTGTTCTGGGATTATCAGTCGGGCGATCCGACAAGCGGCGATGCGTATTCACACCGCGAGATTCGCTGTGGGGTCAAGATAAAGCCCAATGAAAAGAAGACGCTGGAGGTTTTTCTGACAGTTCCACTGAGCCGTACTGTGGCTGCCAGCACCGGAAAGGGACCGACGGAGAGAGTTGTTATCAATCGACTTGAGTTTGCCGATGGAACTTTCTGGCAACGGGCCCAGTGGGTTGCGCCCGATGAAGTGCTGAGCTGGACTGGTGGAAACTGTCGAGGGTTTTAGATCGACGAATTGCACCAGTATCGCGATTTTCCTCAACTTGCACCGCTCATTTCCCCCTGTTAATCTTTCGACTCATTTCTTAACTGCGTAAAGGAGTTTCCAGAATTATGAAGAAGGCACAAGTTTCACTACTGGCATTTCTCATGATCGTGGCTGCGGCTATCATCGCCATTCCCGGCCGTGCTGAGAATGAAATTCCCGCACCTCCAGCGATTGGTGCGACGATTGAAGATTTCACTTTGCCCGACGCAGATGGTAAGAACCATTCACTAAGTTCACTCAAAGGTAAGAACGGAACCGTGGTAATTTTCGTCGCCACACAATGCCCGGTCTCCAATGATTACAACGCACGGATGGAGAAGCTTGCTCAGGATTACAAAGTACGCGGTATCGCGCTAGTTGGGATCAATGCCAACGTCACTGAGTCGGCTGATGCAGTGAAAGCTCATGCCAGCGAGAACAAACTGACCTTCCCGATTCTGAAGGATCCAGGCAACAAGATCGCCGATCGATTCGGAGCAACAAAAACTCCGGAAGCCTACTTCCTCGATGCCAGCAACAAGCTTGTCTACCACGGCCGCATCGACAACAGCCGAGATGCTTCTGGGGTAAACGCTTCGGAATTGCGTGATGCCATGGAAGCGATTCTGGCCGGTAAGCCAGTCGCCAAGACCACGGCAATGGCATTTGGTTGTTCTATCAAACGCGCTTAAATGACCAGAAGTCGTTCATTTGTTCTCCTGGCCATTAGCGTCAGTTTTCTGTTCGCCGGCTTCTCAGTGTCTGCTCAATCTCGGATTAAGCAGACTGGGAAGCCGGCGTCGCTTGTTGACGTTCAGCCAATCGACTTCGATGGTCTCAAACAACTCATCAAACGCGATCCCACAA
>DATBMP010000152.1:0-7816 GCA_036554845.1 Pyrinomonadaceae bacterium | reverse complement strand
TCTTCTGCAGAGGTTACGAGTGGTGGTGTGAATATCACAATCAATGCATCAACGTTTTCATCTGCCGCGACGATCTCAATTGCCTTGTCATAGTCATCAGCGGACGCAGACGCGATCATGTCAACTGGGTTGGTGGTACTTGCACCGGCAGGGAGAAATTCGCGCAGGCGTGCCTGCGTGGTCTCGGACAAAACCGGAACGTCCAACTCGCGTGCTTCACAGGCGTCCGCACAAAGAATTCCCGGCCCACCTGCATTGGTGATGATCCCGACTCGATGTCCATTCGGCAGCGGTTGATTCGCAAGTAATGAAGCTACATCAAATAGCTCAGAGAGGGTGTCCGTGCGGATGACCCCTGCCTGTCGAAACAAGGCGTCAACTGTCACGTCAGAGGCAGCCAGCAACGCGCCAGTGTGTGAAGAAGTTGCCCTTGCGCCGGCTGCTGAACGACCACTCTTCACAACAACAATCGGTTTATGTCGTCCCACGCGCCTGGCGATCTCGGAAAACTTTTTCGGATTACCGAACGATTCCAGGTAAAGCAGGATGACGTCTGTTCCTTCATCAGACTCCCAGTAGCGAAGGAGATCGTTTCCGGATATGTCCGCTTTGTTTCCGACAGAGACGAACGTAGAAATGCCGAGTCCGAGCGAATTTGCATACTCGATGATCGCAAGACCGAGCGCGCCACTTTGCGATGAAAAGCCCACGCGTCCCTGAGGTGGAACGCTGGGAGCAAACGTCGCATCCAGTCGCACATGAGAATTCGTGTTCACCAGACCCATGCAGTTCGGACCAATCAGTCGCATCCCAGCCGCCCGGCAAACCCTCAGTAGTTCCGCTTGTCGTGCCTGGCCCTCCGCGCCTGTCTCGCTGAATCCTGCCGAAATCACAACCAAAGCTCTGACACCTTTGCGACCGGCCTCCGTGGCCACCTCAATCACCTGGCTGGCTGGCACGACGATGACCGCAAGATCGACATCACCGGGTATCGCTTCGATCGATTGATAAGCAGGCACGCATTGGACCACCTGAGCGGCGGGGTTGACCGGATACACGGGGCCATTGAAACCATAAGCAAGGAGGTTGTGAAAGATCTCGCCGCCAAGCGAACCACGTTGGCGTGAAGCACCGATAACCGCGACCGCGCGCGGTTCAAAGAATCTTTTGAGTGCATTAACAGCGGCGATGGATTCGCGTCGCTCAAATCGTTCGACGGCTTCTCTGGTAAACGAAGTGGGAAAGACGACATGCAGTTGTCCGGAGCGCGCGCTTACTTCAACTGGAAAACCGGACTCTCTGAACACGTGCAGCATCGCGTGATTGGCGGCGACCACCTCGGCCTCGAATAGTTGCACACCATTGGCCGCTGCGACTTCGGCGAGTTGGCCCAGCAACATCGTGCCTAGACCGCGACCTTGAAAATCGTTGGCAATGGTAAATGCCACTTCCGCGCGCTGTTCATCAATAACAGCATAGAAAGCGTGGCCCACGACCCGCTCATCGCTGCCGCTAAACGCAAGCAGTCCAAAGGTGTCTTCAAGGTTTGCTTCGCGGTGAGCTTCGGCGGCTAACGCTGAACCGCTGGCGGATGAGTAGAATCTCATCCAACGCGACTCTTCGGATAGAGATTGAAGTAGTTTGAGTAGCCGCGGTTCATCGCTGGGCCGCATCACGCGGATGCGAACGGTTGAACCATCACGCAACACAACATCACCATCGGGACGCAACGTGAGATGGCGGCCCTCACCCGAAGTCGCAACTTCTGATTGATCGATTGTAGTTCTGTCGTCCATAAGTAGCCTTGGAGTGCGGTGGCAAGAAGTAGCCTTGGAGTGCGGTGGCAAGCGCAGCGGCGACACCGCTTTGGATCCGTTTTTATACAACGCCCTTTGATTCCTTCAATTAGCGCAGCACCGCGGATCCAAAGCGGTGTTGCGGTGCGCTTGCCGCCGCACTCCAAAGAAAGCATATACCAGGTTGTAGAATCGGCATCATGCGCGAGACGCTAATCACATTTCTTGATGACTGCAAGAATCGCGGTGATGAAACAGCGGTGGTGCGTTGGCGAGGACTGCGCGCATCACGTTGGTCCTATGCGCGTCTCGCTGCCAGCGCCTTTCAATTTGCACGTGAGCTCGAATCACGTGGGATCACTCATGGCGATCGGGTGCTTTTTTGGGGCGAGAATAGTCCTGAATGGATCGCAGCGTTCTACGGTTGCCTGTTGCGCGGCGTTGTTGCCGTACCCCTCGATCTGAAGTGTGCCTCCGATTTTGCCGCGCGTGTGCAGGATCAGGTTTCGGCAAAACTGCTGCTGACCGATCAATCTCACGCAAATCTCAATCTGCCGATTCTGAATCTGAATACACTGACAGACACAGTATCACGTCATTCCGAGGAACGAGTTGAAGCGCAACAAATAAAGGCCGACGATTTGATTGAGATCGTATTTACTTCAGGAACCACCGCAACTCCCAAAGGCGTTTGTCTAACTCATCGTAACCTGTTGGCCAATCTCACACCGATTGAAACCGAGTTCAGCAGGTATGCGCGGTGGGAGCGTTTGGTCCACCCACTGCGAATTTTGTGTCTCTTGCCGCTGAGCCATGTCTTCGGTCAAATGATGGGTATCTTCATTCCGCAGATCTTCGGCGCGGAGGTCTACCTTCGTGAATCGTACAAGCCGGCTGAGGTCATTGACATCGCGCGTGAGCACCGTATCAACGTGATCGTGACGGTTCCTCGTGTCATCGAAACGTTGCGTGACAAGCTCGTCCGCGACTACGAAGAGAAGGATGGCGGCGCGTCCTTTACAAAACGACTCGAAAAGGCAGAGCGCCGACACTTCACTCGAAACTGGTGGACGTTCCGCAGCATTCATCGACGATTTGGCTTGAGGTTCTGGGCTTTCGTAACTGGGGGCGCAACGCTCGAGGCGGAAGCCGAAAGTTTCTGGCGCAGATTGGGTTTCGCGGTCATTCAAGGTTATGGCATGACCGAAACGGCTTCGGTTGCGAGCATCTCTCACCCATTTCGGCTGGTGCGCGGTTCGATTGGAAAACCCATCGCGGGCCAGGAAGTTAAGCTAAGCGAGAACGGCGAGATCCTTGTGCGCGGAGAGAATGTGTCACCCGGTTACTGGAGTGACGGAATTAAGCCATTAACCGATGAGTATGGTTGGATTCGAACGGGCGATCTCGGCGAAGTCGATGCGCAAGGCGACATCTACTTTCGTGGAAGAAGTAAAGACACAATCGTCACTGCTGCGGGAATGAAGATCTATCCGGAAGATCTTGAAGCCGCACTCAATCAACAACCCGAGATATACGAGAGTGCGGTGGTTCCTCTCGATGGACCGAAAGGAGTGGAAGCACTCGCAGTGCTGATTCCAGGTAGCAGCGGAGCAGATCTTGAAGCTGCTGTCGCACGCGCCAACGAATCGCTGGCTGAGTTCCAACGTATTCGTCATTGGATTACCTGGCCCGAAAGTGACTTTCCGCGCACTACCGGAACACGCAAGGTGATCAAACCACTGGTGACCCAAACCGCGACCCGAATAGTCAGTAAAACTGTCACACCGCGCGACTCCGAAAGGTCCGTGATCCTTCCCGTGGTTTCGCAAGTGATCGGCACGAACGTCTCCGGAATAGATCCGTCAGCGACACTGGCGGATGATCTGAAGCTTGACTCGCTGGGAAGGGTCGAGTTGTTGAGCGCCCTTGAAGATCGTTATCAGGTTGAACTCGACGAAGCTGCAATCACCGCAACAACAACCGTTGGGGAGATTGATCAGATGCTGCGCGAGAAGAAGGTTGTGACGTCAACCTATCCTTATCCGCGGTGGGCACTGCGTTTTCCCATTCCTTTAATTGGAACGATTTTCTACCACCTGTTCCTGCTTCCTCTGACCTGGTTGATGTGTAAAGTGCAAGTACGAGGTGCTGAACATCTTCGCGGATTAGATGGACCAGTGCTGTTCATTTCGAATCACATCACAGACGTCGATGCCGCGTTGATAAAGTCGGCACTGCCTGCACGCTGGCGCTCGAAATTGGCGATCGCGATGTCTGGCGAAATTCTTCGGGAGTGGCGTTACCCATCCGAAAAGTTTGGATGGTTCTATCGACTGAGAATGAAAACTCAGTATGTGTTGGGCGCAATGCTTTTCAACATCTTCGCGTTACCGAAACAGAGTGGCTTTCGCAACAGCTTTGCGTTTGCGGGTGAGGCGATGGACCGTGGTTGGAATGTGCTTGTGTTCCCTGAAGGTGAAGAGACGAAGGACGGTCAGATGCAACTCTTCATGCAAGGGATTGGTTTGCTAACCGCCGAGCTGAACGTCCCCGTGGTGCCGATAAAGCTTGGTGGCGAGCTCTTTAATGTGAAACAGCGGAGGCAGTTCTTTGTTGGCCCAGGTAAGGTAACGATGACCATTGGCGCGCCGGTGAAGTTTACGAGTGGGGAAACAGCTGGAGCTATAACGCGTGAGTTGCAGACTCGGGTCGACCAGATTTGAGAGATCTAAGCCAGGTTGAAGGTAAGGCTCTACGCTGCTTCAGCCGGTAGTGTCTTATGCCTTTTCAAACATCAATGTCACCAACCTCGGCGGCTTGCCCTCATCCTCCTCATGCCAAAATTCATCAAATCTGGTCAGTGAGAAGCTGCTGCCCCGGGCCGCATTAAGAAAATCCGAGATGTGATGAACAAAAGCCTGAATCCGCGTGGTCTCCTGGTCCCTCGAAAAAGTGGCCTTCGTACCTTGATACTGCCGAAAAGGATGCAACTCAGAAACAAGGAAGGTGCCTCTACTCAGCAAACACCTCGATGCTTCCGCAAATACAGTTTCGATATTTTCAATGTGTTCGAGAACCAGATTACAGGCAACAAGATCTGCCGAAGCGTTCTCAATGGGCCATGGCTGTGTGATGTCAGCAACGTGAAAAGAGACGTTGCTTACTCCCTGTTGACTTATCCTCTCCTTCGCCTTTTCGATCATCCCGGTCGAGAAATCGATCGCTACAACACGGCCGCTAATCTGTGCAAGCAACGCGGTGTTTTTGCCCGTTCCACATCCGATCTCCACAGCTAAGTTGAACCTTAAACTGCCGAGCAGAGTGCGCGACACCTTCTCATCGAGATCACGGGTGCGGTTTCGGTCGCGATCATAAGTGCTGGACCACTCAGAATAAGCTTCACGCACGCTTGTCTCAGTCCAAACGTCCGGCGCTCTCTCTTCCAGTTGTGCTGCTATCCACTTAGCTGCATCACGTGGCGCAACATGGGTCGTGTCCAGCGTCAATCCATTGGTTGGCATCCCCGGAGTAACGAAGACTCCTGCCTGATACAACTTGCGAAATTCATCCAGGGAAGTCAGCTTGCCAAACTCGTCGCGCGACGAATGTGTAATGCGTTCCTCAAGCACCTTTAGATCACACGTGAGTTCAACGAATACCAATTCAATACCAGACGTTGCAGCTAGCTCCTTCAAATCAGCAATGAAGGTTCTCTTCACTGTGCTTTCTGGTGCGAACGTGAAGATCAAGCCAAGCAGATTGTCCGCGGCTTCAGCAAAGATCCTGAACCAAATTGCTTCACGCGCTTCGATGAACGGTTTACTACCAAACTCGAAGATCCTGGTGACGAGATCAACGGTCAAGTGGTTATGAAAGACTTTGAATCCGGTCAACTTGGCCAGCTCGAGCGCTACAGTTAGTTTCCCGACACCGGGAAGACCATGGATAAAAACAAGCTTCATTCGATTCACTCTCCCAGCGAAAAGTAGATAGATCGATTCGAACAGAAAAACAGATCAATCTCCGAATTGACGAATGCTCGATAGGCCTAAAGTGCTTTTGTCGAGTCAAAAGGACGAGGGTAAAACTTGCACTCTGAACTCACGCAAAGGGCCATCAACTACTTGACGCGGCTTTGCACAAAAAGTCTTTTGGTACGGCTCTGCCGCGCCCTTGCGGTAAGCCTGCGGCTTACCGTATTCCAACCTAAATATCAGGCTATGCCTAAACTGTTCCATCTTGAGGCACAGCCTCGATCAAAATATATGAAGGTTCGGCAAGCCGCAGGCTTACCGCAAGGGTGCGGCCGAGCCGGAGTGGAGCGACGGTGTTCGAGTGTTTCCGGGCTATAAACATCTCGCTCCTACGGAGCAAAGACTGGTGCGTCAAGTATATTGTTACTCACTTGTAGCTTGAAAAAAGTTTCGTTGACACGTTTCTGACTACTCAATAATATGAGCCATCTCGCAGCAGCTTTTTTGAAGGGCACCAAGTTGTTCATCAACTAACCCGTCTGCCCGTTTGTTGTTGGAGTGGTGCTCCAGCTCAATAAATGTTCCCAACTCGATTCCAATAAGCGACAGGAGAAAACTATGCGCTATGCATTGCTTCGGTCCATTGGTGTGCTTACCAAAGGATTAAGTATCTGTTTCGTTGCTGTGTTCGCAGTTTCGGTGACGGTGTTTGCCCAAACACAGATCACTACTGGAGTTATCCAGGGTACGGTGTCTGATGAAAACGGAGCTGCCGTTCCCGCCGCCTCCGTTGAAATAAAAAACCTCGAGACCAACGCGACACGAACACTCGAAACAGACGAGCAGGGTCGTTTTACCGCACTCTCGTTGCCCTCAGGCAAATACAACTTAACAATTACAAAATCCGGCTTCGCGATCCTAGTCGTCGAAAATGCAACGCTCACCGTGGGACAGACCATCACATTGCCCATCTCAATGAAAGTGTCCGGAGTCGAAGAGCGCGTAACGATTACTGCCATCCCAACGATCGATACCGTCAAAACAGAATCAAGTTCGACACTCGATGAAAACGCCGTGTCAAATACTCCGATCCTCGGTCGCAAGTTTGAGGATCTGCTAACACTGACTCCCGGTGTCAGCATCGTTCAGGGTCCCGACGGCGACGAGATTAACTTCGCCGGTCAGCGAGGGATTTTCAATAACGTAAGTCTCGACGGCGGTGATTACAACAACGGGTTCTTTGGAGAACAAGCCGGTGGCCAACGAGCCGCTATCGATATTCCGCTCGATGCTGTGAAAGAGTTCCAGGTCGTAGCTACCGGTGCAAATGCAGAATTTGGACGCACTGCCGGCGGAGTAATCAACGTTATTACCAAATCAGGAACCAACGAGTTCCACGGTAGCCTGTTTCACTTTCAACGGCTCGAAGCTCTTACAGCCAATGCCTCAGATGGTACTCCGCTAACAAATTTTCACCGCGAACAGTTTGGTGGAACACTCGGTGGTCCAATCAAACGCGACAAGGCGTTTTTCTTCATCTCGAGCGAGAACATCTTAGAGGGACTGCAACGCGCGAACTTAAGCATTCCCATTGGCCCAACACCTTGTCCGATTGCTGCGCCAACTCTGATTGCCAACGAAGGATTGATCAACAGCAATGCTGACTGCCAGAGATTGGCATTGATCGGTTTCTTTCGCGCCAACAGAAATCAAGAAGAAGGTCTGCCGGTTGATCACAAGATCAGAAACAACGCGATCCTGGGAAAGGTGGACATTGACTTTAATTCCAGCAACCGCCTGACTCTCTCGCACAACTTCGACTACTCGCGAAATACCAATCAGACCTTCGACGTTCCCACCTATGGCAATTCAGCAAACGGCATCGAAGGACCTTCAAAGATTCACGCCTTCAACGCAAACTTAATCTCAACCTTGTCACCCACCAAAATCAATGAGGCGCACTTTACTTACGGTCGAGAGGAACGCCCGCGTTCAGCAGTTGAATCGAACGTCCCTGCCGACACCGCCATGGGATTCGCTACCACG
>DATBMP010000113.1:0-11935 GCA_036554845.1 Pyrinomonadaceae bacterium | reverse complement strand
TATCAAGCGTTCAGCGTCAACGGTTATCGCTTCATCTGCCTGAACACGAACCAGTTTCGCCCGCTCGGGATGAGCGACGAGCAGGTGATCTGGTTTCGTTACGAGGTTGATGCGGCCGTCGCACGGGGTGAACGGGTGATTGTGTTTCAGCACAACTATCCGTTTCAGGTTTGGGAAGACTACGCCGGACCGGGAATCGAAGAGTGGCGAAATGTAATGCAGACGCGACCGATTGCTGCGCACTTCTCAGGACACACTCACTACGGGCAGATGGCGAACGATGGTCGCAACATCTATGTGGCGACACGCTCCATTGGTGATCCGGAAGGTGGTTCGGCAGGTTATGCCGTTGTTTATCTTCACGACGAAGATATCGCACTGACATACCGAACGAAGGAAAGCCGTGGACCACTTGCGCTGATTACACGTCCACGACGAGTGATTCTAGCGACGAAAGCAAAACATATCGTTACTGGTCCAGCGGAGGCACGCGTACGTGCCTGGTCGAAGCTTCCAATCGCGTCGGCCCAAGCGTGTATTGACGATGGTGAGTGGCGTGATATGCGTGCGACGGACGAGATGACGTGGAGTTTCCCGATTCCCGGTGATCTTCTGGCAAAGGGCGAGCACTCGTTGGAAGTGCGGCTGACGGATGAGAACAATGATAGCGGAACGGATCGGATCAACTTCGCCTGCGACCTGTCTGGTCGATATAACCCGTACCCGATGGTCGATCCGGTAGTGAAAGAAACGAAGTATTGCTAGTCGTCGGTCGTGACAGGTAAAGGACCTATTGGCCCAATAGGTCCTACCTGCTCATCGCTCTCGGCCCTGGGGCTAAAGTACTTCAAAACCTTCCAACCAAGAATCGCCGCCACAATCAATCCCAGTATCACCCAGGCGAGGTTGCCGAGAATCTCGGCCAGGTATTGAACACGATCGCTGAACATGTAGCCGAGCCCCACATACAACGTGACCCACAGAATCTCTCCCAGCACGTCCCAGATCACAAATCGTCGCCAGGGAAAAGCCGTAATGCCACTCGTGATGTTGATCCATGGACCAAGCTCAGTCACTAACCATCGACTAAAGAACACACCAGCGGCACCCCAACGCTGTGTCAACGCTTCAGCCTTTTTGATCTTCGAAGCGCCGCCAATCCTGGCTGTTACTCGATCAACAAGTCGCCGACCACCCCAACGCGATAGGCCATAGCCAATATGATCACCGGTTATCGCAGCGCAACACGCCACGATCATGACACTCGCAAGATCCAACTCGCCTTGCTTTGCAAAAGAACCTGCGGCCACCAACATGAAGCTGACAGGCAAGGGCAATCCAATCGACGCGATGAGAATCACGCCAAACAGTACGGGCAGGCCGTAGATCAAGAAGGCTGCGAGTAGTTGTTCGGTAACACTCATTTCGCCGGCCTCCCATCTGGTTTGGGTGGCGGTGGAGGCGGCGGGTACGGTGGACGCGAATGAATGATCGCATCGAGCAGAATCGCACGAACCTCTTCCATTGATCTATTCTGCGACCGAGCGATATCAGTCAACGGACGTTTGTCTGGAGGTCTGTGTGGCAACCCGAGCGCGAGGTAGAGAACATGCGGCGGCACCTTATACGAGTGGGCTACATACTCGACATTCATCCAGCCAACGATGGGTTCGTCCTGGTGATAGTGCCAGTAGATTGCGGGACGGATGGTTCGAACGGCGAAGAAGATGGTGCCGGCGAGTACGACAAAGAAGGCAAGTACAACTAGCCACTGCCGCGAGTTGAGTTTAATCATCTGATGGGGGACGGTCTGGGCTACCGTTCAGATTAGAAAGCTGTGATTCAAATACCTCAAGCGATCGGATTTGGCAAGGACCTGAAGCTTTGGTCTCGGGCTCACAGATGGATCAGTTTAGGCAAAGCCTAATAGTCAAGTTGAACTAACGGTAAGCCGCAGGCTTACCGCAAGGGTGCGGCACAGCCGGAAGGCAAAGACTTTTCGTCCCAAACCGCGCTGCGTCTGCTGTCTTGCAGTCCTTCCAGTCGAGACCTCAGTTAACGCAGAGATCGCAGAGACGCTGAGGACGCAGGGCCAAGACCGAAGAGCAACGACCAAAGACCAACCTCAACACAGACACTGTCAACTGATGACCCGCCTTACGTTGAATATCCAAAAGAGAAGAATACCGCCCCGACAATCAACGCATACGCTACGATGTTGTTCCACTTCAGTGTCTCGCCAAATAGAAAGTAGGCGATCATGGTAAAGACCAGAAGAGTGATGCACTCCTGCAAAACCTTCAACTGCGTAACGGTAAAAATCTGTGAACCAAACCGGTTCGCCGGTACCTGGAATACATACTCGAATAGCGCGATTGACCAACTCGCCAGTATTACCCAACCGATGGGTTTGTTCTTGAACTTCAGGTGGCCATACCACGCGATTGTCATGAACACGTTCGAGATGACCAGCAACAAAACTGTCTTCATTCGTCCTCCAACCGTTTCGACTCGATCTAGTGATCGAACGACCAGGCCTTAGAAACGAACCAGAAGGTTTCCGTTGCTTCGGGCCGGTCCTCAAGTTGTAAAACGAGAAAGTCAGTGCGGGCGTTCAGTCAATTTCAGAAGGATAGGGCCGCGAGAAAACTGACTGGTCCAAATGCATTGCGCGAAAGAGTCTAACGATATATCGCATTCGCTCGCGGATGTTGGTCCAATCCTTGGCCCGAGCGCTGGCTCGGTCTCCCATCCAACCGTTTTTCTCAAGGAAAGAAGTCAGCTCGTCGCTCGAGAGAGACTGCAACGAGTCCGGAAACTCCAGCTGGTTGAGTGAGGGAATCTCTTCGCTAACCTTTAGCTGCACTCTGCCGATATCAAACTGCATCAGACGCTTTGTGGCGCACTTGCGAACAATGAATGGCATCGATCTCTTGATGTAAGGCTCGAGCCGGATGTGTTCGTGAAGAACGGCGAGACAGTTCGCGAAATAGTTTGCCTCGTGTTTTCGTTTCAAGTCCCTTGCGTAGCGCGCGGTGTAATACTGCTTGAACGCCTGACGAAGCAGATCCTGTCCCCCAGAAGCCGTGTCGCCGGGCCGCAGTTCCGACAAAAAGCCGTTAAGGGCTTGTGGATCTTCTTCAGCGCGGTTGTGAAACAACTCCACAAACCTCGCCGTCTGTTTTCCAATATCTTCCAGCACGATGCGGTTGCCTTCGAGGATCAATCGTGACGCTTCACGACGACTGTATGTGGCTATCCATCGACCCGTTAACGCGCCACAGAACATTCCAACCAATGCGGAGGGAAGAACGACGATCCAAGGCAACTCGGTTAGCCAGAACTGTTTTGAGATCCCCGAGGCGAGCACGCCTACCAACAAGCCAACGATCCCTGCGACAACGGTCGCGTTTCGCAGTGCTTCGCCCAAATCTTCTTGTCGAATCGTAACGCCCGCCTTTCGTGAACCCCAGACGGCCCAAGTGTGAAAGTTGGCGCCAGAGTCAGGCCCGGTGACACTTTGCAGCACCTGAGAAAGCCGATAGTGAACGAGCGTGATCATCCGATTCGACAACGCAGGATCCGGAGTCTCCACCGCCTCAGAAATCTGTTGTCGCCAGTAGGCTTGGTTGAAATATTCGGGAAGCATTCGACCGTTGGAGATTAAGCGCGTGGTCGCGCCCAGGTGCAGCAGTTCTTCTCACATCGCAGCCTGTTTTCGACGCGCCGTGCGGATCGCATTCTCATAAACAGATACCAATTCCGACTGACTGCCCGCACAAATGTTCAGGTCGCGCAGCAAGCCATCATTCAAGCCATAGATCCAACCATGGACCGCCAACTCTTGTCCGCGTTCCCACGCACTTTGCACGATGGTTGTCTGGCAAACGTTGGTGACCTGCTCAATCACATTCAACTCGCACAGCTTGTCGAGTCGTTCGTTCTGATCCGCAATCTCGTCAAGCAGCGATCGATGCTTCCATTTAACATCCTGAACGTGTCGGAGCCAGTTATCGATCAATCCAAACCTGGAGTCCTCGAGTGCTGCCTTCACACCGCCACAGCCGTAATGCCCGCAGACGATAACATGTCTTATCTGCAGCACTTCGATCGCATACTGCATGACAGATAAACAATTCAGATCGGTATGGACCACGACATTGGCTACGTTTCGATGAACAAACATCTCACCGGGCAAGAGATTCACAATTTCGTTGGCGGGAACTCGACTATCGGAACAACCAATCCACAGGTAGTGGGGTGTTTGTTGTTTTGAAAGTAAGTCAAAGAATTCGGGCGTGTGGTTCTTGATGTTACTGGCCCAGGCACGATTGTTTTCGAGAAGGTCACGGAGATATTTCATGCGAGAAATAGTAGCACGTGAGGGTTTTCGGTCTTTGGTTTTAGGCCTTGGACTTGTATATGCCATCTGTGCGTCTTGAGCAATCTCGGCATTAACTCATGTCTCGACTGGAAGGATCTCAACACCAGACAAGTTAGCGCCGAGATCGCCGAGACGCTGAGATCGCCGAGCCAAGACCCAAGACCCAAGCACAAAGACCAAAACCCAACCCAACGGCCATCAAAACTTCCTCCCACCCGCTTGATTGATCCCGCCCATGCTTTACGCGTTAACCAATAGACCACAATTAATTGGTGCTTTTCAGTCTTTGGAGAGTGAGATATGGCTACAGCAGAGAAAGTATTGCAGTTCACCACCACGACGCATCGCTCAACCATCCGGCGCGAGTCTTCCGGCTTTTCCCATGTAGTTGCCAGTATTTTTGGGTGCTGGCACCGTCAAGTCAGCCGTCCATTTACACGCCAGGGACAGACCTATCGATCATGTCTGAGCTGTGGTGCGCAAAAGAAATTTGATCTGAATACCTGGGAAGATCGCGGGCACTTCTACCACGCGTGAGGGTCATTTTCGTTCAGTAATGAGGGTCACGTCACTGGTCCTTATTCCTCGCGACATCACCAGGCGTCCATCGCGGGCCTGGCTGAACGAATAGAACAGATCTTTGGTGATACTTGTCAGCACACGCGGCGCACTACCATCAAGTGGTTGAGAAATCAGACGCGACATACCGTTATTGAAGTCGATAAACGTAACCGTATCGCCTGCCGGGCTGAACTCGATCACGCTTTGACCATTTGCGAGCCCCTGGGGAACATCGAGGTATCTCCAGGGACCATCGCCTTCAACCGGCGCGACAGCGATCCGCCACGGGGCATTCGGAGCTTCTTGCTTGTGCCAGAATGCGATCAGTTTACCGTCAGGTGAAACTGAAGGTCTCAACGCAAGAGTATTGAATACCCTCGCCGCCGTACCGCCCTCCATCGGAATTTTCCACAACTTTGGCGAGCCACCGTCGATATGCTCGTAATAAACCCAACGGCCGTCAGGCGAGATGGCCGGCCAATTACTTTCTTCTTTGCCTTCTGTGAGCGCAACTGGATTACTGCCATCGCGGTTCATTCGCCAAATCTGCCACCTACCGGACCGGTTCGAGTGAAACACAACATACTTTCCGTCAGTTGAAGCAACTGGAGCGTAGTTTCTTCCCGCTGCTGCCGTTAGTTGTGTTCGATTTGATCCGTCGGCGGCCATCTCCCAAATGTCAGCGTTTCCGCTCGCGTCCGACGCGTAGATCAATTTGTCATCCGCGGTCCAACGCAAGTCAAAGAACCTACCGGCTCCAGATGTTAATGGTGTCGCCTGAACGGGATCGCCTGGTCCACCCTTGTACTCAATCCAGATATTGGTGAGCGTTTGCCTTTGCACTGACAAAAGAGACAGCGGCTCAACTGACAAACTAACTGAGAGATAATCGTTGAGATCGTTTGTGAGTTTCCGCTCTTCACGTCGAGCTGGATCGACCAACCAGAGTTGATAAAACGGCGACGAATTATCCTGCGCACTAATGATCGCACCCGTGCTGTTCGGTATCCATCCGACATCGCTGATCTCTAGCCAACGACGCGACGACATCAACGTTTCAGCCCTTGTGGCGACGTCGAAGGCGCTCAACTTGGCGAAGAAACCGTTGTCGTCAGTGGTCTCAGTCACAACCAGCACCTGCTTTCCATCCGGAGACCACGCCGGCGCTGGGCGGAGAGAAAAGTGTGATGGAAATTTCATGGTTGCCAGTTGCTGTTCACCGCTGCCGTCTTCGTTGGCGATCATCAGCAAGTCTTCTCCCTTTTCTGAATCGCTGCGAATGAAGGCAAAGCGTTTCATGTCAGGAGAAAAGCAAACCGGACTGTCCACATCTTTCTTTATCTCGCGCACTGAACCACCGAAGGCAGGCACTCGAGCAAGGGTTCCGTGTTTGGCAGCGGGTTCTTTAAAGACGTAGTACACATAATTTCCATCCTTGGAAAAGGTCAAACCACGATACTCAACCGCAGCGGTTGGGATGATTCGATTGTTGTTGGCGATAGCAGTTTGTCTGGCCCAGAGTCCCTGTTTTCCCGCCTCTTCCATCACAAAGGCCAGATACTTTCCATCTGGTGAGATCGTCGCGTGCACAATGTTCCCCGCAGCAGTCAATTTCTCAACCTGTATGTCAGGAAAAGGTGAGGGCCCGGGGCGCGTGAATTTGTAGAGAGCAAATGCCGCAACCAACAACATGGCCACGGCGCCGAGACCGAACAACCAGGCCCGCTCGCGTTTGTGATCTTTGTAAACTGCAAGGACTGCTTTGGACGACGTTGGGGTTGAGCGATGCAGATCAGCGCTGCCGCTAAGGAGCTTGTCGCTGCTGCTCGAAATGAAATCGGCCGTTTGGTCTCCGGTGAAGTGAAGAGCTCTTGACGATTCATCGCCCCTCAATCCGATCTCATTCAGCATTGCCGTAAAGCGCGGATCGGAACGTAATGGATCGAGTTTGGGTTCAACCCCGAGCCACAATAGCCACTCATCCTTCTCGTCTAATGCTTTTCGCAGGCTCCCAATTGCATCGTCATACTCACCCAATCCTGTCTGAATCAACGCAATGAAGTATGGCGAGACGTAGCGCTGACTCGACAGCTGGCGCACATGATCAAGAATCGCTTTCGCCTCAGTTCGCTTGCCGCTACTAGCGAACGTGTAAGCAAGCGGCCAGAGGGGAACCACGGAACCGGCCATTAACTCGCCGGCCCTTTGCAGTGACGCAACGGAATCCTCGTACCGGCCCATCCGTTCGTAAATAAACCCGAGCATCAAATAGCAGTTGCTGAAGTTCCGATCGATCTCGAGCGCGGCCCGTACTTCCCTCTCGGCGCGCTCATACTGTCGCGCGTGATAGTAGGTCCAGCCCGCCATCGAACGATCCATCATCGAAAGAGGATTGATCTCCAACGCGCGTCTTACTTCGTTGATTGCCTCTTCAAAACGACCCTGCGCGGCCAACAAGTTCGAATACCATTGGTGCGCTGGTCCATAGTTGCCGTTCAACTCGAGGGAGCGCCGGAATCGTTGTTCAGCACCCACCCAATCCCAGTCGTAACAGAGATTGGTGAACGCTAGGGCCGCATGGGCCTCAGCCAGAGACTCATCGATCTCCAACGCCCTGATCGCGGAGCTTTTTGCCAACGGGAAATACTCTCTTGGCGAACCCAGACCAAAGATTGCGGCCCAATTGTAATAGTCTGCGAGACCGACATGGGCCTGGGCGTAATTCGGATCCAGCGCGATCGCTTCACGAAACTGCTCGGCAGCGCGGTTGAAATCCTCTGGCGTAAAACGGTTCCACAGGTAGCGACCTTTAAGAAACGCTTGATAGGCATTCGCATTTTCTGTTTCGCGTCGGAGGAGAAGCTGGCGTTCTTCGCCGGAGAGGTGCGGCACCAACGCGTGTGCTACCTGCTCGGAAATGGAATCTTCGACCGAGAAGATGTCAGTGTAGTTCTCATCAAACTTTGCGGCCCAAACGGGTTGCCCATCGCGCACACTCACAAGTTGAACTGTTACGCGAATACGATCTGCGGCCCTTTGAATACGCCCATCCAATACAAAGCCAACATTCAACTCGTGGCCGGCAGCAAGAATGTTGTGCGTACCATCGAAATATTTGATCACCGCGCTGGTTGGCCGGACGATGATGCGCTGAATGTTGCTGAGTTTGGTGATGATGGCGTCAGCCAAACCCATGCCAAGAAACTCTTCGCTCTTCTCTTCAACACGCAGCACCTGGAAGGGAAGCACTGCAATCGACCGAGACGCGGTGCTCGGATCCTCAAAGCTCAAATGTGATCTGGTCGCTGAAGGAAAGAATGAAGGTGCGGTAACCGGACGTCCTTCAAGGTAAAGGCGAATGTCTTCGGAGAACTCTTCTACCGTACGGTAGCGCCTACTCACTTCCTTGTTCATCGCCTTGAGCACGATGTTGTCGAGGCTTCCCGCAAGTTCCCGCTTGAGCTGTTCAGGAGTGGTACTGCGCGCCTTGCTGACTGTTGCTGGAGTGATCTCAATCGGATCGTCAGTATCGACTCCAATAACTTCGATCGCGTTGACTGCGACGCTTGGCAAATCCGGCTCTTCTTCACAGATGACCCTCGCCATCTCGTGGGCCAGGTGACTTTTTAACCGGTACGGTCGATGGTCCGTCAACAACTCATAAAGCATGACGCCCAACGCGTAGACGTCACTTGAAACAGTCAGGGTCTCGCCTCGGACCTGTTCAGGACTCGCGTATTCGGGTGTCATCAAACGTACGGCTGCGGTAGTTGGATCGAGCGGCGCGTGTGCGAGTTCCGGGTTCAGCAATTTCGCGATGCCAAAGTCGAGCAGCTTGGGAGTCCCTTCCGCCGTCACCAGAATGTTGCTTGGTTTAAGATCGCGATGAATGACATGGTTTTGGTGAGCGTAATGAACCGCAGAACAAACACGCCGAAAGATCTTCAAACGTTCGGCAACAGTCAACTGCTTACTGTCGCAGTACCGATAGAGTGGCGAGCCCTCAACGTACTCCATTACGAAGTAAGGCAACCCGTCTTCAGTTGTGCCGCCATCGAGGAGCCTGGCAACGTTTGGATGGTCCAATCCAGCAAGAATCTGGCGCTCATTCCGAAAGCGCTTGACGATGAAGTCGGTATCCATCCCGCGCCTGATCAGCTTGATGGCTACCTCTTTTTGAAACTCGTCATCAGCACGCGTCGCGAGGTAGACCGCGCCCATGCCGCCACGACCAATCTCTTTCACGATTCGATACGAGCCAAGCCGTTGCCCGATAACGGACGGTGTGTCTTCCACAACGGTGTCGGTCAGACTCACACCGAGCGCCGATGCTTCCATAAAATTTCCGGCCCGTTCAAGCGACAGCAATAAGGTCTGCACCTGGTTTCGCAGTGACTCGTCGCCTTCGCAGGCAACTTCCAAAAAGGCAGATCGCTCCGAGGGCGGTCGCTGCAGCGCCGACTCAAAGACGTCTTCTACCTTTTTCCACTCCTCAGGAGTGAGTTTGTTCACTGTCATCCCTACTCAACTCGTGGTAAAGCCAGGCCTTTGCGAGCCGCCATTGACGAGTGATTGTTGCGGTGCCGAGTCCCATCACCGCGGCAGTTTCCTCAATCGAGAGACCTCCGAAAAACCTGAGTTCGACTACGCGGGCTTTCTGCGGATCGAAATCAGCCAAAGCCGTTAACGACTCATCAAGCGCTATAAGATCGGCGGCCTTCTCATCTGTAATCTCCAATACGTCATCAAGAGACAATTTGATTCCACCACTGCCACGTTTCGCGGCCTGACGGCCGCGAGCATAGTCAATGAGAATTCGACGCATCATTTCGGCAGCAACGCCAAAGAAATGCGCACGATTCACCCACGAAACTTTTTGATCAATTAAGCGAAGATAAGCTTCATGAACGAGAGCGGTAGCCTGCAGAGTATGGTCCGACCGCTCACGATGAAGATAGCGGTCAGCCAGTCGGCGGAGTTCATCATAAACGAGCGGTAGTAGCTGGTTTAGCGCCTCCTGATCGCCCTGGCTGGAAGCCACCAACAAAGAAGTTACGTCTTCCGCACGCGGCGTCATAAGGGGAACCCACAGCTAAAAGGGGATGAAAAGCAACGTCTGGAGACTACTGTTGAGAATAAGGTTTAGGGACTAGCGAGTCAAACGAGTGACTTTTGTGTTTTGTCCAACATTGTAGGGCCTCACTCCGTGGCTCGGTCGTCGTTGAGAGTACATGTTGTGACTGTGTCTGCTCCGGACGAGCGAGATGTTTATAGCCCGGCCTTTTCAACGGTTTTCATTGATAAGGTTTTAGGGGGTGCCCCGAAATCGTTAAAGCGGTTCTCGCATTCAACGGTGCTCGTCACCGGGCTGAAGTCCGGTGTGAATGAGAAGGGGCCCTTTATTCATATTTAATTGCCCTTCGAAACTTTTGTGCAAGCACCAGGTTTATAAATCTGCTAACGGATTACACAACGCCACGCTTCAGATCTGCATACAAGAGCCGGTGAAAAAGATGTTCGCCAGCTTCACGACGCACCGAAAGCCGCCCCGCATTGTACGCGCGTGAACTCAATCCGCTCTGGACTGACTTACAAATCGCAACGTCCTCATCCTGAATGCGTTGGCCCACTTCTATGCTTGCCCGATTGTGCTTCAGCGCGTCGGGCGAAACATCTGGGAAGTAGAAGTCAAAGATTACTTCCGTCTGGTCCACGCCTCGTGGGATCACAAGATTGGTGTCCATTGCACCCGCGTAACAGTTCACCATGAAGTTTGGATAGACCCAGTAATAAAGGGCGCGGTCACCTTTTCTAACCTCTCCTGTTTGCTCGTCAGCGCCCTCGGTTACCAGTGGACTCCACTGCAAACAATGGTGTTCGCCGTTCTCGATCATGTAGTTACTGTAGTCGAGAACACTGTCCAACCCTTTGTGGAGATGCGGCACATGGTAACCACCATCAAGGTAGTTATCGACAAATACCTTCCAGTTGCAGTCGAAGGCGTAATGACGGCGCTCCATCCATCTAAATTTATCAAGTCTTAATGAACGAAGCTGTTGAACCAGATCAGGGCCCAGAAACTGTTCGATGCTTCCCGACTGCTTTTCAATCCTGATAAAAACCCAGTTCTCCCAAATGGTTGTATCCACCGGCACGAGCCCGTTCTCAGCTTTTTCGAAGGTGCATACTTCGGAGAAGTCGGGCGTACCTTTCAACTCACCTGCCAGCGAATAGGTCCATCCATGATAAGGACAACGGAGTTGCGTGGACGTTCCCTGCAGCTCGGTCATCACTGCGGCAGCGTGATGCCGGCAAACGTTGAAGAAGCCGCGGAGGACTCCATCGTTGCCGCGCACAACCACGATCGGTTCGCCAGCAACGTTCGACGTCAAATAAGCGCCCGGACTCCTCACCTGGTCCACCCGACCAACCAGTTGCCAGCAGTTTGCAAATACTGTTTGCTGTTCGAGTTCGTAGAGTCGCTTATCGGTATACCATGACGCGGGAATCGTGAACGCTGTATCAAGAGGAGCGTTCGGATTGTAGCTATTGATGATCTCTTCCAGAGGTCGGTGCATTGTTAATAGTTCGCGGAATTGGGATTTGTTAGTTGGTCAGTTGTTAGTGGGTCAGTTGTTAGTGGTGATTGTAAGTGCGTGGTCGTTGTTAGTTGATCGTCGGGTCAGGTCTCACGCTTCCGGCGGCTTTGCCGCATCCCTTGCGGTAAGGCTTTGCCTTACCGTCAGCCGATCAGATTATTAGGCTGCGCCTGCGATCCGATGATTAGGCAAAGCCCTACCGCAAGGGATGCGGCAAAGCCGCGCAAACCTCAAACAGGCGTTGCGGTTTTTCGCTTGGGATTGAAAAACGGAGTCTTCACCACCGTCGCGCCGACGCGATGACGCACCGCCTCGACCGTGATCTCAAACTGTAATCGCGTTCCTGGTTTAGTGAATTGGCGCCTGACCGGTGCCAGCGCGATCATCTTCT
>DATBMP010000086.1:0-7947 GCA_036554845.1 Pyrinomonadaceae bacterium | reverse complement strand
CTGATCGTTTGAAGCACCCGCGATCTCGCCTTGTCTTTCAAAGCCGCAGTGGTCCACCTTCACAACCAGGGCTTGGACCAGATGTTTGCGATGAACTCCGTTCCTTGAAACAAGCTGGGATAACGGATGTTGTCATTGCCCCCATTGGTTTTGTTTCGGACCACATGGAGATCATCTACGATCTCGATACCGAAGCACGGCAGATCTGCACGGACCTCGGAATTAACATGGTGCGCGCCAAAACCGCCGGTACTCATCCGTTGTTTGTGAAGATGATTCGCGAGCTGATTGTTGAAAGAGTTGAATCACCAAGCGCACGGCCATCTGTAGGTCCACGCGGTCCGGTGCCGGATGTTTGTGCAAACGATTGCTGTCTTCAGAGCATGGTCGAAAGATCTCACCAATGAAAAGAGTTGTGATCATTGGCGGAGGAATCGCGGGTTTAGCAGCCGCGCACCGATTGCATGAAGGCAACTCGAGCGGCAAGCACCAGGTTGAAGTAACTCTGCTTGAGGCCAGTTCAAGGCTCGGTGGCATAGTGCAAACGGAGGTTCGCGAAGGATTTCTCCTCGAACGTGGCCCAGACTCCTTCATCTCTGAAAAACCAGCCGCTCTGGATCTAGCGAGGCGGCTCGGTCTCGAATCTTGCTTGATAGAAACGAATCCGGACCAGCGTCGCAGTTTCGTTGTGCGCGGTGGCCAGCTACATCCAGTTCCTGAGGGCTTTCAACTGCTCGCGCCTTCAAAGGTCCTGCCGTTCATTAGAAGTGACATCTTCACCTGGGCGGGAAAAGCGCGCATGGCTCTTGATCTGGTTCTTCCCAGGCGAGAAGCGAATGGTCAGACGGACGAGAGTCTTGCAAGTTTTGTCAGGCGACGCCTCGGTCGCGAAGCCCTGGAACGAATGGCCCAACCGATGGTCGCGGGAATTTACACGGCCGATCCCGAACAACTCTCTTTACGAGCTACGCTGCCGCGATTCTTAGAGATGGAAGCTGCGGATAGAAGTCTGATCCTCGGAATGTTGAAACGTGGACGCAAACAATCGGAGGCGCTTCGTCGTGGAACCAGTGGCGCGCGTTACAGTCTCTTCCTTTCATTCGATCGCGGCATGCAGGTTCTGACAGATCGACTTGCCGCAACTCTGCCTGCCAACACCGGGCGACTCAATAGTCCAGCACTAAGCCTGTCATTCGATCGGCCAGCGGGCACATGGTGCATCAAGCTCACTAACTCGGAACGGATCCTGGCAGACTCGGTTTGCGTAGCCGTGCCCGCGCATGTTGCAGCTAACTTGTTAAAAGAGACCGACCAGCCTCTTGCCGAAGAACTGGGTGCTATCCCGTTTGAATCAACCGCCACGATCAATCTCGCTTATAAACGCACAGCTATTGATCATCCACTCAACGGCTTTGGATTTGTCGTGCCATTCGTTGAGAAGCGTTCGATGATTGCCTGCACGTTCAGCAGTGTGAAGTTTGGCGGACGTGCGCCTGAGGGCTGCGTGTTGCTGCGAGCATTTGTTGGAGGCGCTTTACAACCAGAGATGTTTGAGTTGGCTGATGACGAGCTGCTCAGGCGAGTGCAGCACGACCTGGTGGATTTGTTGAGAGTCAATGGACCACCAATGTTTGCCGAGATCACGCGCTGGTGGCACTCGATGCCGCAATATCACCTGGGCCATCTGGACCGGGTCGAGCGAATCAATACGCGTGTGGCTGAATTGCCCGGGCTGGCGCTGGCCGGAAACAGCTACACCGGCCCAGGAATTCCCGACTGTGTGCGAAGTGGCGAGGCGGCAGCGGAGACTTTGGTGAAGCAGCTTTGATTGGCGTGCGGTAGCAAGCGAAGCGCGACACCGCTTGCCACCGCACTCCAAGTGCTACTTCCGAACCGCTCGAACTTCCAGGTACTCTGCAGGAATGCTTGTTGTGCCATCTGTCGCGACGTTGTTCCTGGTCCACAACGCCTCAAGGTCATGCCGCAACGCTGACTGTCCTTTCTCATCCAACGAGGCAAAGGCACGCTGCGTGGGTCCATACCACTCTCGGAAGAACTCAACTGCTTCAGGTGGCGTCATCGGAAAAGCCATCACCAGATCACGCGGGATGAATTCCAAATCGGTAAAGTCATCAGCCAGGCGTTCTCGCACAGTCGCCTCATCGCCCCACAGCAAAGGTGACGGCGTCGGCGGTGGCGTTACATGTTGGCCCGTGGTTTTGAATATCTGACCAACGAAACCACCCGGTGTCCAATTGGCCATGGCGACCCGGCCGCCGGGTTTGCAAACGCGCGCCAACTCCCGAGCCACGAGCTGCGGTTGCGGTGCGAACATCGCGCCGAACATCGTTACGACTTCGTCAAACTCAGCATCACCGTAAGGCAGGTTTTCCGCATCCCCTTCGTCAAACTGAATCTGAACACCCTCGGCTTGCGCACGTTCACGTGCCTTCGCCAACAAGTTCGTCGCGATGTCCACCCCCGTAACGTTTGCTCCAATGCGCGCCGCCGGAATCGACAAGTTACCAGTACCACATGCCACGTCGAGCACGCGCGCACTCGGTTTTAGCTGCAACCGAGCGATGAACTCTTCACCGCCCGCGGCGATTATCTGCGCGATCTTGTCAAAATCACCCGACATCCAGGTCGCTTTTAATTTCGCCTTCAAACCTTCCATCTCGGAAGCGGAACTGGTTGCTGTATTCAATGTCTTTCTCCTTCGTAGTTAGCTGTTCAATGTTCTCGGTAAAAGAAATACTCCGCGGTGTAAGGCACTCTTGCTTCCTCGCCAATCGACAATCCTGGAAGCGAAGGCGCCCGGCCACCCACGGTATTCACTCTTTGTATGTAGGTCACCGAATGAAAAATGCCTGGTCCATCGGTGGAGACTGCCTCTAGTAACAACCAGTCGATCGCCGTTGCATCAACTGAACAACCGGCCACACGCCGGGCAACCACATTGCTGCCGCTGTTGCTCTCCCAGGTTGGCCCAGCGTAGTGAGTGCCGACCTTTCCCCGATAGTTATGATCTGCATAGAGGTTGGCAATCGGCGCCACAAAGTCCCAGGCCATTCCATTCCAGCGGTACACCTGCACTCCAAGCGCGTAAGTATGAAACGACAGTTTGTTCCCGGCTTGCACTCGCACGCTGTCGCACACCGGCGACGGGAGGTCAGGTTGACGGTTCTTCGATGACGCGCTCGCGTTATTCAACGCTAGTCCGAAAAGGACCAGCACTAGAACGCCTAAGTTCATCAGCTTTCTCGGGGTTCGCATTCGATTCTCCTTTATCTGCATTCGAGAACTAAAAATTGAGCGCAGCGAGGCGAGGATGGCCCACCTCGCTGCGTTTATTTTGTCGCCACTCTTTAACGCGTAAATTCATCGCGAACATCGTCTCGGTCGCATCACATTCTGGAAAATATAGTTGGCAACGTTCCGGCCAATTGATTGACCGGCAACATTGTCGAACGTGAAATGGATGCCGCCGAAAACGCGGGCTCGCTCCTGCTCATTAGCCATCGTGGCAAACCCGGCATACGAACGCGTTGCTCCGCCGGCTCCCTCCCAGGTGTGATCAAATGGAATGTCATCACGGCCGAAAAACAGCGCAAGGATGGTCGACTGCGAAGTACCAATAGTTGCCATGTTTCCCGCATATGTCGGGTAAGGAGGAGTGCCGATCAGCGATGACCAGTTTGGATCCGCCGTCGTGTCAGGATTGCCATCCTCATCAGCACGCCGAATCGCAGTCACCGGTCGCCACAGGCCGTGTTCAAACTTGCTGGCGAACGCTGTTTGCAGCGCGTCGTGAAGGGCCATGTTCGTCAGCGCGAACAGCCTTGCATTCTCGGCTGTCTTCGTACCACGACTCAGCGCAACCGTGCGCGCCACATTGTTCCAAACAAAAAGGAAGTTGGTTGGAGTATTCACGTTGGCCCACAGTCGAGCGACCAAAGTCTGATCCGGCGTGCGCGTGGCGCTGGTAGCTGATCCCAGTTCCTTGACCTCGTTAAAGTGAGCTGTGTACTCGGCACTCGTCATTGCCGGAGGCGGGTTCGGGGCAAACTGCTTACTTGAAAGAGTTCCGAACGGCTTCACCGCCGGATAGTGTGTGAAGGTTGCTGCTGAAAATGTTGGAGGTGTCGGTTGCCAATTTCCCGGCGTGTTGGGCAATACATAAGTTGGCGGTGCTGCATTCCATCCATCATTTTCGCGTGCTGCCAATAAACGCTCAGCAACTATGCGACCGACCCTGGTTCCTTGCCGCGCTCGATTCTCGTTTATGCCGGCCAATGAATCGGATAACTCGTTGGCGAAGACACCCGACCGTCCCGGATACAACGCAACCAATACGTCGTGCGCGGCTTGTGCTGCCGCGGCCTTTATTGAGGCATTCTTGCTGCCTGGTACATCGGTCAGGTAAGGGGTGTAACTTCCGTCAATTGAATTCACAGCATCGAACATCGCCGCGTGCATCATCGCGTAGCTACGCACGGGCATGATCGTCGCCGGATGTTGTCCGGGAACGAGCAGTGTTTCCATCAAGACCCGATTCCATTGCAGTACAACATCATCATGGGGCGCGTTTTGCATCACCGCGCCGTTGTCCTGCGCCCACGCTGTGAGCTGGACGCAAAGCAGAATCGCCACTGTCAAAAGAGCTCTGACAGATTTTGGGTAACTCATTTCTATTCTCCTTCAGGTGTTTCGGTTAAGTTTTTTCTCACGCTTCATTTATCGCGACGCACTTGCTTGCTGCACTTAAAGACCGCAGCGCGTTAGAATCAGCCGACCTCAGTCAAACGGGACTGTCTCAACTGGCCGGTTGCCTCAATTGCGAGGCGGACACTACGCCTGAAGGAATTGAATGTACTTAGAGAAGTGCTGAAATCTTCTGAGAGAGTTTCTGAGAACGGTATGTCAGGGCAGGAGAAGCACTTATACGAGTTCGGACCATTTCGTCTGGACCCTCTGAAGCGTCGATTGCTTCGGGGGGACGAGATGATTCCGCTCACCCCGAAGGCATTCGAGACACTACTCGCTTTGGTACAGGAGAGTGGTAAGACGCTCGAGAAGGATGAACTGATGCGACGTGTCTGGCCGGACGCGGTGGTTGAAGAGAACAATCTAAACCAGAACATAACCGCGCTGAGAAAGTCCCTCGGAGACAGTCGTCAGGACAGTCAGTACATCGCCACGATTCCCGGACTTGGTTATCGCTTCATTGCCGACGTCCGGAAGGTACCGGTGGCTTCCGCCGAGCGAACTCTTTCGGCTGAAGGCAACGGAAACAGCACTGCTCAAAAAACTGCACCGATCTTAGTCTCAACAGTCGCGTCGGTACCACCAGTTCAGGCTGCTGGATTCCGATCCAGGACAGTTGTCCCAGAACCGAAACGAAAGAACCGAATAATCCTTCTTTCGGCACTTATTCTTGGTCCATTACTACTCGCATTTGGTCTTTATAAACTCTTAACTCGCGAAAAGCCTGTCCCGCAACCTCTCTTCAGATCGATCGTGGTCCTTCCGCTCGAGAATTTATCTGGCGATCCTTCACAGGAATACTTTGCCGATGGGATGACCGACGCGTTGATTGGAGAGCTGGCGACTATCGGGGAACTTCGCGTCATCTCGCGGACCTCATCGATGCACTACAAGAGAACCAAGAAATCGATGGCCGAGATTGCGCGCGAGTTGAACGTGGACGCTGCGGTGGAAGGTACCGTACAACGATCAGGCGACGTCGTGCACATTCGCGCGCAGTTGATCCATGCACCCACGGACCGTCATTTATGGGTGAAGACTTTTAAGCAGGATATGAAAGACGTACTTGACCTGCAGAAAGAGATCGCTGAAGCAATCACACGCGAAGTCCGGATTAAGACCACTTCAACCGGATCCATGACAGCGGAGTCGCGTCCTGCCGTCCATCCAAAGGCCTTCGACGACTACCTTAAAGGACGATACCTCTACTGGAACAAACGCACCGAAGAGAATTTGCTGAAGGCCATTGAGTATTTTCAAAACGCGATCAGGCAAGACTCTAACTACGCCCTCGCGTACGTTGGTTTAGCCGATTGCTACAATTCTCTCGGCTCGGTCCAATTCGCAACTTTTCCGCCGCTGGAAGCGAGAAGCAAAGCCGAAGAAGCCGCTGTCCGGGCCCTCGAAATTGATGGCTCGTTAGCTGAAGCTCACTCCGCCTTAGGTTACGTAAACCATTACAACTGGAACTGGGCCGCAGCCGAACAGGAATTCAAGCGGGCCATCGAACTCAATCCTAACTACGCAAACGCGCATAATTTCTATGCAAGTTACCTTATGTCGTTGGGACGCGTTGAGGAATCCCTGGCGATGTCTAATCGCGCTCGCGAACTGGATCCATTGTCCCTGTCTATCAGCGCCCAAAGAGGTTTCCTCCTTGAGAACGCACGTCGATACCAGGAAGCGATCGAACAACTACAACAGATCATTGCGGTAGATCCGGAGAACTACCAGGCGCACTGGCTCCTCGGAAACATCTACGCCTTCAACGGGCAGCTGAACGAGGCGATAGCTTCGGCTGAAAAGGCAGTTGAATTGTCTGATCGAGCACCCGGTGCTCTCGGGATCCTGGGGATGGTTTATGGATTCGCGGGACGCAAAGCTGAAGCTAGTAGGATATTGAACGAGCTGCTCAGTCTTACTAAAACCCGTTACGTAACCCCGGCTGCTTTGGCTTATGTCAATATTGGATTGGGGGACAAGGACCAGGCTTTCTTTTGGTTGGAGAAGGCGTATGAGGAACGATCAAACTTCATCGCCTATATTATGGTCGTTCCAATAGCCGACCCACTCCGATCTGATCCGCGGTTCGAAAGCTTGTTGAAACGAACTCGGTTGAAGTGATTAAAACTATCGCAGACTGCTAACCCACTCGCCGTTGGTCTGCATCAAAGGTAGAAACGCCTCACGCGGTACAGTTGTTTCGATGTGCATGTTGTCGTCAGTGTTTATAACGACACCGGCTACAGCTGGTCCCAATCTCGTCTCGTCACAAACATACCAATTCCTGATATCGGCCTCAGTAGACATTCCTACACGCGCAAGCTCTGGACCCATCCTCGAGTCTTGTAACCGCTCTTTCATTAAATCGAGATTGAGTGGGCGGGTGCTTCCCAACAAGATCAGATCTTTGCCCCGCGCGGCACCGCCGACACGAAACACTTGTACGTAGGGAAACACCTTGTGATAGGTGGCCAGGACGCTGCGCAAACTGTCCGTCGACATCTGATAAATCTGAAGCCATTGCGCAAAGACCCCCGTGTCTGTCAGACGACCACGGCCCAACTCAAAGAACTCTTGAGTGAACAGATTGGCAACACCCGGTACCCACGGATGGCTCGGTTCGCTGACGATCATGTCGTAACGCTTTGGCGTCACGCGAAGGAACGTGCGCGCATCGTCGATGATCAGCTTCATCCGAGGATCGTTGAGTGGTTTATGGTTCACGTGTTCAAAGTACCTTGATGCCTCGATCGTCGCCGGCTCCAACTCCAGACAATCCAAAGATTCGATCGGCGACTCTAACATCGAGCCCACACTCACGCCGGAAGCAAATCCAACCACCAGCGCATTCTTCGTATTCGGTGTTAACAGCAACGGCAGTTGGGCCAGCATCACTTGCGTTGGCATGTCCTCCTTGTCAGAGGCATTGGTGCGGCCGTTAATTGCCAGCGAGATGATGTCCCAGTCTTTTCTTACTGAGACTGTCGAGGTTGGCCCTTCGCGATACATCAGGACTTCGTGGACTTGTGGTCCTGTGGTTCTCAACTCTGCTTCTTTGGCGCCGTCACGAGATTTAGAAAGCTCGCGCACCAGGCTGTCATATGCACCAATTGAAAGGTCCGCCACGTTCATCTGCGGTGGACGCAGCATGAATACAACGGCCAGCAGGACTGAAAA
>DATBMP010000058.1:0-8905 GCA_036554845.1 Pyrinomonadaceae bacterium | reverse complement strand
CGCAGGCTTACCGCAAGGGTGCGGCCGAGCCGGAACTCCAAAAAGGGCTGTTGTGCAAAGCGATCGACACTCGACAATCGTAAATCCCAATGACCTCCTGCACTCCAAAACAAACGGCGCATCGTGAAACTTCACGATGCGCCGGTTAGTGTTTTTGAGTTGTTAGACTTCGGTGGAGCTAGCGTACCTTCCGCCTGCTACGCATTGCGCCCCACATTCCAGCCAATCCCGATCCTAACAGCACTAAAGTGATGGGCTCGGGTACAGTGACCAACTGACCCCTAATCTCACCACCAGGAAAGAGGTTGGTGTGGATGTTGAGATACGTGTTTCCTGAAAGCAACCCCGCGATGAAAGCGGCTTGCGCGTTCGCCAATCCTCCTTGAGCCGTTATGAAGGCCGGGTTGTATGACGAAGCGAGCGACATATCGAAACTTGCCACGAATGTTCCAGCTTGAACGCCAAGCGGGAATCCCATAAAGCTCGGGACCTGTGTTGCAACTCCGGCGTTAGCACCCGGTCCCGTACAGCAGTGGATATGCGATGCGGTTGTGTTCCCTAACAGACCACTGAAGGTAACGTCGAGTGTCAGAATGTTTCCATTAAGTGAAACAATTGCGAAGCCAATGCCTGGTGAAGCATTGGGTGGTACTTCGTTGGTTCCTCTTAGAATGGTGTTGAAGAAAATTGGGTCAGCCTGGGCAACAATTGTCGTACCCAGAAAAGCAAGTGTGAGAGTGAAGAGACTGAAAGACTTTCTCATTTAGAACCTCCTGAAACGCCGTTTTGAGAGAGGTGCAACGACGAGGTTGTTGAATACAACACCTCTCAGGCGTGAGCGACAGTAAATGTTATAAGGGGGTTGCCGCAAAAATTACTCCTTTTAACCGCAGTCGTCAACGATTTTGGCGACACGGTCTCGGCGATTTTTTAGCGACTGAAACAAACCATTGTGCAAAGCCACCGCACTCTTAGCATCGTCTGAATTTTCTGAATTGGTTCCGATGAGCAGGTACCAGAACTTGGTACCAGAAACACTCCTTGACACTTTTCCGTCGGGCTCTGCTACCATCCAAACCATCCCCATGAATACAGTTGCTGGCCTCTCAATCTCGCCGGAATTACGCGAGCGACTTCAAACGTGCAAGAACCCCTTTGTGCTTACGGGGGCGGGTATATCTGCCGAATCGGGTGTGCCTACGTTTCGCGGTGGCGGTCAGCCTGCGGTTTGGAAAGGCATGCCTTTCGATGTCATATCATCCAAACAGATGCTTGAGAGCAATCTCCCGGCCGTGTGGGAATGGTTTGACTATCGGCGAAACCTCTTACAGCAGCTCAACCCAAATCCCGCACATCATGAACTAGCACTGTGGCAAGACAAGTTTGAGTCGTTCACGCTCGTCACACAGAACATCGATTCGTTGCATCAACAGGCTGGCTCGCGAGACGTGATCGAGTTGCATGGAAGCATCTGGCGCGCACGATGTGTTCACTGCCATTCGCGGTTTGAGATTCCACGCGATGGCAAGCGGCCCGAATCGTGTCTCGACTGCGGCAGTCCTTTGCGCCCTGACGTCGTGTTGTTTGGCGAGATCCTTCCCGAAGGTGCGTTCGAAATTGCCGCTGAACGAGCCCAACGCTCCGACCTCTGTCTGGTGATCGGCACATCTGCCATCGTCTATCCCGCTGCGGCCTTGCCTGAAATAGCAAAAACCGCGGGCGCGTTCTTACTTGAGATAAACCCTGAGCGAACGCCCCTGTCAGATATGGCTGACGAATTAATCACCGGAAAAGCAGGCGAAGTCTTGCCCCGGGTCGGAAGTTTAATTGGTCGCTGAACACAAGCTATGAAGACTCTCTATTTCGACTGCTTCGCAGGTGCTAGCGGCGACATGATTCTCGGAGCCATGGTAGCTGCCGGAGTTAACCAACAGGACCTGCTTCAACAACTCTCGCTGCTCAATGTTCAAGGTTATGAGATAACTTTCGAACAGGTAGATAGATCGGGAATCAATGCAACGTACGCTCGTGTTGTGACTCAGCCTGAACACGTTCATCGGCACCTGCGAGACATCGTCAGGATCATTCAAGAATCAAAACTATCTGAACCCATTAAGAGTCGAGCACAGCAGATCTTCGAACGTTTGGCCCAGGCTGAAGCGCGTGTGCACAACGTAGCTGTCGAGAAGGTTCACTTTCATGAAGTCGGCGCGCTGGACGCAATCATCGACGTTGTAGGTGCGGTCATCTGTTTTGAGCTGCTCGGAATTGAACGATTCGTCTGTTCGTCACTGCACGTCGGTAGTGGCATGGTAGAGATGGAGCATGGACGATTTCCAATCCCTCCACCTGCTGTTGCAGAGTTATTGAAGGACGCTCCTATCTATTCAACTGATATTAAAGGTGAACTGGTTACGCCGACTGGTGCTGCCATTATCACTACGGTCTGCAATCAGTTTGGTCCACTGCCACAATTGAGGTTGGAGAAGTCGGGTTATGGTGCAGGGACACGGACGTATGAAAAGTTTCCAAATGCGCTACGAGTCTTAATTGGAGAGTCCGTTGAAGGTTCTCTCGATGAACGACTATGTATGATCGAAACCAACGTTGACGACATGCCGGGTCAGTACTTCGGCCATGTCATGGATCGCGCGTTTGAGCTTGGAGCACTCGATTGTTACTTCACACCAGTCGTGATGAAAAAGTCTCGTCCCGCGGTTCTGCTGTCCATTCTTTGTCGCGACGCCGAACGCGAGAAGCTGACTGAAATGTTGTTTGTAGAAACAACCACGCTCGGCGTCCGCAGTTACGAGGTAGTCCGTCGTGCCTTGAAGCGCAACGCAGTCCGGGTCGAAACTCCCTATGGACCGATTGATGTTAAAGTAGCTGAGTTGCACGGCAAGGTAATCAACGCGATGCCTGAGTACGAGCAGTGTCGGGAAGCCGCGCAGAAGGCTCAGGTATCGCTCAAGACGGTCGAAGAGGCTGCGCGATTTGCATTTGCCAGTGTCGATGGGTCAACGCAGATGTAGTTAGCAGTCCTTTGAGGTTTGGCAATGGCTATTAAGTTTTCCGAAGAACAAGCTGATCAGGAAACAAGCAATCGCGTTCATCCACCGGTGGATCTGGAAACGATTGCTCGTGGTGTTCGTCTCATCCTCGAGGGACTAGGCGAAGATCCCGATCGTGCCGGCTTGAAAGAAACACCGCGACGAGTGGCAGAGATGTATCAGGAATTGACTTCCGGAATGCGCGAAGATCCGCAGGAGCATGTCGTGCCATTGCCGGGTGATAAGCACGACGAGATGGTGATCGTGAAAGACATCAGCATTGCATCGATGTGTGAACATCACCTCGCACCCTTTGTTGGGAAATGTCACATTGCCTACATTCCGAAAGACGGTCGCATCCTGGGGATTTCGAAACTGGCGCGGTTGGCAGAAACATTTTCAAGACGTCTACAGTTGCAGGAACGTTTGACTACCGATATCGCGAACACGTTATTTAGTGGACTCAAACCAATCGGAGTAATGGTGGTGATCGAGGCTGAACACACGTGCATGACGTTGCGAGGCGTCCGGAAGGCCAGCGCCAAGACGGTGACGTCAGCGGTGCTGGGCGGCTTTCGCAAAGATCCGCGAACACGCGCCGAGGCAATGGCCTTGATCACGGGAAGGGAATGACGGTTTTCGATTGGCGATTGTCGATTGTTCCTAAGCCACGGCAGTTTTAGAAAAATAGGGCCTCAATACGTACGGCTTTAATTGATAACGAAACTTTCCACACACGCAATCGACAATCGAATCGACAGTCATCAATCGCAAATAACTCATGTCCACTTTCTATCTGACTACACCAATCTACTACGCCAACAGCCTTCCCCACCTTGGTCATCTTTATACGATGATCGTGGCGGATACCGTCGCTCGCAGTAAACGACAGCAGGGAATCGATACTTTTTTTCTGACCGGAACCGATGAACATGGAATTAACATCGAGCGTGCTGCTGAACGCGCCGGTCGAACACCAAAAGAGCAAGCCGACTTCGTCGTCAGCTACTTTAAAACTATGACGGCGGCATTTGGACTCGACACTGAGCATGGTGGTTACGACATCTTCATGCGCACCACCGAGCCTTTTCACTACGAAGGCGTCGGAGAATTCTGGCGCCGTGTCGCAAAATCCAAAACGCCAAAAGGGAACGACGCGATCTACAAAGGTCATTACGAGGGTTGGTTTTGTGCTGCCTGCGCCGCCTACAAAACGGAAGACGAGTATGCAGCGTCCGCCGAACCAGGTGGCGTGCCGACTTGTCTGGTCCATGAAACCAAACTCGACCGCGTGTCTGAGGATGGATACTTCTTTCGATTGTCCGACTATGACGAGGCGCTCTTGAGTCTCTACGAGACGCGCGCGGATTTTGTGCGACCGGATGTTAGAAAAAATGAAGTCAAAAGCTTTGTTAAGGGTGGGTTGCAAGACCTCTCGATTAGCCGATTAAAGAGTTCCGTCAGTTGGGGAGTTCCGGTTCCGGCTGATCCTGAGCACACGATGTACGTTTGGTTCGACGCCCTTACCAATTACATCACCGCGATCGGTTTCGGGAACGAGCAGCAAGACAAGAAGATCGGGTTCAAGAAGTACTGGCCCGGATTGCATCTGGTTGGCAAAGACATTCTTCGCTTCCACGCAGTTTATTGGCCGGCGTTTTTGATGGCTGCCGGCGTCGAACAGCCGCGCGCGATCGTTGCGCACGGGATGTGGCTGGATCCGCAAGGTCGCAAGATGTCAAAGACGCTCGGTAACGCGATCGAGCTCGATGTGCTGCAACGTTACTTTCCGAACGATTCGGTTCGCTACTTCTGTCTGCGAGAAATGGTGTTTGGACAAGACGGTCGGTTTGGTTACGAAGCACTCGTCGATCGCACCAACAGCGATCTTGCGAGTGGTCTGGGGAACCTCTCAAGCCGAACGCTTACCATGATCGATCGTTACTGCGAAGGACGAATACCTTCAGGGAAGATCTCCGAAGAGAAACTCCTTTTCGCCAAACGGACAGGTGTGGATACCGATGAAACAACCGTTGCCGGATTCGTCGAGCATGCGCGCGATCAGTTCCTTCAGCACATGGAGAGCTTTGCATTCAGTCGGGCACTCGAAGTTGCCTGGTCGGTGGTAGCTCGCGTCGACAAGATGATTACTGAGGCGAAACCGTGGGACCTCGCCAAAGATGAAAACCAGCGACAAACACTTAACGCTGTTCTTTATCGCGCGGCGGAAACGCTTCGCTGGCTAAGTGTGATCCTGTATCCCGTGATGCCTGAGGCGACGCAGACAATCTATGGGCAACTTGGAATGCAGGACTCGTTAGCAAAACTGAACCCTGCCGAACTTCGTTGGGGAGGACTTGCCGAAGAGACGCGTATCGGTGAAGTAAAGCCTGTGTTCCCACGTCTTGATAAGGCGAAAATCATGGCGGAAATAATGGACGGTAGAGAGGGCTCGGGCGCACACGCCACTGAGGCTGACGCGGTTCCTGGTGCGATAACTGAAACGAAGACCGGTCCACCCATGACGGGCGCAACTGAAGCCGACGCTGTCGAGGGCGTTCAATCACTGATCGAGATTGGCGACTTTGCAAAGGTGGATCTGCGCGTGGGCCAAGTGTTGACTGCTGAACGCTTGCCTAAGTCTGACAAGCTCCTGCTTATGACCGTGGATATCGGGGAAGAGAAGCCGCGACAGATCCTGGCGGGTATCGCGCAGTACTATGAACCCGAAAAGATGCTCGGCCGCAAGGTTGTGATTGTCGCTAACTTAAAACCACGGAAGTTACGAGGCCACGAGTCGCAGGGCATGGTCGTGGCCGCTTCGATCGGCGACGAAGGCCGTCCCGTAATCGCAACCTTCGCGGAAGACGTGCCTAACGGAGCGAGGCTGAGGTGATTGACGATTTGCGAGTGACGATTGTCGATGGGTGGGTGTTATAGGACCAGTTTGAATAGGCAATCGATCGGCATGTCCCGCTTCGATAGTCGTTACTGTCCCTGACTGTCCCTGAGTTTTTCGTTCGCGAGCCTCCATGTTCTAGTGTGTCTCGGCCCGAAATCGTCAATCGTCAATCGACAATCGTCAATGTTTATCGATTCTCACGCGCATATCGACGGCAGCGAATACGACCTCGACCGCGACGATGTAATTCAGCGAGCAATCGATGCGGGTGTAACAAAAATTCTGAATGTCGGGACCGGAGAACCTCACAGTGGTGCTTTCGAACGCGCGGTCGAGTTGGGCCAGAAGCACTCAGAAATCTACACCGCTATTGGTGTCCATCCTCACGACGCGCGTCACTACGACGACGACGCCGAACAACGAATCGAGAATCTTATTAAACAAAGTAGTCGTGTAATCGCCTGGGGCGAAATCGGACTCGACTATCACTACGACAACTCGCCTCGAGAGGTGCAGCGTGAAGTATTTCGCCGCCAGTTGCGAGCTGCTCGAGCCGCGAATCTGCCGGTAATCATTCACACGCGCGAGGCTGAGTTAGACACTATTGAAATCATGCGTGAGGAATACTCAAGTACTGCTCGCGGCGGAATCATGCATTGTTTCAGCGGTTCGCTGGATCTCGCTCGCGAGGCAATCCAACTCGGCTTCTTGATTTCATTTTCAGGGAATCTAACTTTCAAGAAAGCAGAAGACATCAGAACGGTCGCCTCCAGTTTGCCGCTCGATCGCCTTCTTATCGAGACCGACTGTCCTTATCTAACACCAGTACCATTCCGAGGAAAAAGAAATGAGCCTGCGAGAGTTGTCGAGGTGGCGCGTGCACTTGCCGGGCTTCACGATCGAGATTTTGAAGACGTAGGTACGACTACCAGTGAAAACTTCGATAGTCTTTTCCATTTGAGATGACGCGACTGCCTGATTTGTAGGGCGAGCGTGACTCATCAGGAGACGAGCCCGGGGCATCAATAGTTCCAAACTCCTCCAGTATCTGGATTTAGAGAAGACTTTCACATGCGTTGGTTTTGATGCTATTCTCAAACCAGCCCAAAGCAATCAAGCAAGCATCTTTAATAATGGCGCAGCAAAACTCCTTCGACATAGTTTCTCAGGTGGATCGTGCGGAAATCACAAACGCCATCAATCAAACCATCAAAGAGGTGCGGCAGCGGTTTGATTTCAAAGGCAGTCGTGCAGACGTCGTCCTGGATAAAGCTGAGCTGGTCCTGACGGCCGAAGACGAGACCAAGCTGCGCAACATGAACGATATCCTGCAACAGAAACTGGTGCGTCGCGGAGTTCCATTGAAAGCATTCACTTATAACAACGTCGAACCTGCTGCTGGCGGAACGGTGCGACAACACGTCCTGATTCAACAGGGCATCCCGCAGGAGAAGGCAAAAGAGATCGTCAAGTTCATTAAAGATTCCAAAGCCAAAGTTCAGGCTTCAATTCAAGGTGATGTCGTGCGTGTCTCGGGCAAGGATCGCGACACGTTGCAGGATGTGATCGCAAAACTTAAAGAGAAAGATTTCGCGATCGACATGCAATTTACCAACTACCGTACAAACTGAGTCTCCAAGAAGATGCAAACCTCCGTTGATGCAGTAGCGCTTGAAGAAGCAAGAGTTTCGGCGCGTCGGATCTTCAGCTTGATTGCGGGTGAACTGAATCAGGTGGAGGCGGAGTTTGAGAAACAGGCGCAATCGAATGTGCAAGTGATTGCCTATATTGGAGACTATCTACGCCGTTCGGGTGGCAAACGCGTAAGGCCAGCCTTAACCATTTTGTCAAACTACGCTGTCGGTGGTGATGGCGGCCGCTACAACTCGATTCGCATGGCGACGGTGATGGAGTTTCTGCACACCGCCACTCTGGTCCATGACGACATTATCGATGAGTCAGATACGCGCAGGAATCGCCCGACGGTAAACGCGCTCTACGGCAACGAAACGGCCGTCCTCATGGGTGACTGGCTTTACATGTCGGCCTTCGAAAACAGTTTGGCCGAGCGGTCTTTGCCTATCCTGGACATTCTGACGCGTGTCACGAGAAAGATGACCGAGGGTGAATTACTGCAACTGACTTTGCTCGGTCGGTGTGACCTCGATGAAGAACAGTATCTCGATGTGTTGCAGCGAAAGACCGCCTATCTCTTCAGCGCGTGCTGTGAAGTAGGTGCGATCCTCGGTGGCGCAACGGAGAAGCAGCAGGCGGCTCTGCGAGACTACGGCTTGAATCTCGGCACCGCATTTCAATTGATCGATGATCTTTTGGACTTCACGACAATCGACGAGACCCTGGGAAAGGCAGCTGGCGTCGATCTCCTCGGAGGGAAAGTAACACTGCCGCTGATCTCACTGATGCAAAGCGACCCCTCTGCGAAGGATATGGTTGAGACGGTGCTGCGCGAAGGTCGCTACGAGACGGTCCGGCGAGAAGAACTAATGAAGGCCGTTTCTGAAGTTGGAGGTCTTGAAGAAGCCCGGTTACGCGCCGACCAGTTCGCGGAGGCAGCCAGTGAAGCGTTGAGTGATCTTCCTGATTCTGATTACCTCGAAGCCCTGCGATCCATTCCCACCTACGTGTTAGAACGCGACCGGTGACTCTATTGTCGATTGGCGATTGACGATTGTAGGTTTGCGCTAATCACCTACGCTGAGGTTAGCCAAACAACGTCTTGATGCCTGACCCTTTGCTCTGACAACCACGACCTTTCCCCTCCACACAATCGACAATCGTCAATCGACAATCGGCAATCTTAAATAACCCATTGTCTTAAGCACCAAATCCCTTTAAGATTCGCGTGATGGACCGACCCCCCAGCGAGAATCTCCTATCCCGGCTAGAACAAAGCCTTCGCCAGTCACGTGCAGCACGTATGCATCTTGCGGCC
>DATBMP010000051.1:0-9232 GCA_036554845.1 Pyrinomonadaceae bacterium | reverse complement strand
ACCTCGATCCAGGGCGTTGGCTCCTTTGGAAACGACAGACTGACCTGGGTCTCAGTATGGAACAACGGCGAGCGTTCCTGTAAGGCAACTTCAGCGGAGATTTTTGCCAGGTAGGGGTTGTTAGCTCGTTGCGAGAGGTGTGCAAGGACGATGAATCGGGCGGCTCCATCGAAATCGTCGCGTATCCAGTCGGCCACGTCCTCGTTAGATAGATGGCCCAGACGCGAAAGGATTCGTTGCTTCAGATCCCATGGATACGAGTCGCAGGCTTTCAACATGTCGCGGCTGTGGTTCGATTCGATCACCACCGCAGCACAACCGCGTAGTCGCTCAGTTACTAACGTCGTGACGTGCCCGAAATCCAACAATGTGGCGATCTTTACCCCCTGATGCGTCGCGGTGAAACCAAAGTTGTCGACAGCGTCGTGAGGGATTGTGAAGGGATGAAAGTCGATCTCACCGATGCGAAAGTCTTTGCTGGATTCGATCGGCTCGATGCGACCACGCAAGGCCTTTTCGCGCTTTCGCGGTTCGTCATTGCCGATCGTTCGCTCGCGCACATATGCATCGCAAGTTTTAGCTGAGATGTAGACAGGACAATCAACCGATCGAAGCAGCACTCTCAAACCACCCGCGTGATCTCCATGCTCGTGAGTGACTAAGATGCCATCAAGTCGGTGAACATCTTCTCCGACCTGTGCCAATCTGCGGGTAATCTCTTTTGCACTTAATCCAGCATCGACGAGGACGCGTGTTTCACCTGCAACGATCAGGATTGCATTGCCGGTTGAACCGCTGCCGAGAACGGAAAGTTTCATTTAACAGGATGGTCTCTTTCTATTGACGAGCAGTGAAATGAAACTTTATCACTTAACGAACGAAAGATCATTGACGATTTTCGATTGGCGATTGACGATTGTTCGTAGGTAAGATCTCACGAGGAGAATCAAGAGCGTATATCGGCTCTTAAACCGGAAGTGAGTAAATGATCTGAGGTAGAGTGAAATCGTCAATCGACAATCGAAAATCGTCAATTTTAGATTTCCAGACGTGAGCGATCCACTCGGAAGCCGTTCAGATCTCCTAGAGCGCCGAGTGAAATATTCTGAGAGGTAAAAAACTGTCGAGCTACTTGCTGAACTTCTTCAGGCGAGACTGCTTCAATTCGTTTGATGATCTCATCGGGCGAGATTCGTCGACCGTGAATGATCTCCTGCCGTGCCAAAGTGCTGGCTCGCGCACTCGAAGATTCCAAACCGAGAAGAATCGAAGACATTGCCTGGTCTTTTACCAGCGTCAACTCTTCTTCGGGTACGCCTTCACGCACGACACGACGCAATTCACTCAACGAAAGATCAACGACTTCATCCATGTGTTCAGGCGAAGTACCGGCATAAATCGTGAAGATGCCGATGTCGCTGAAAGTACTTCCGCCGGCGCCGACCGAATACGCAAGTCCGCGCTCCTCACGAATCTTCTGCCACAACCGGCTTGACGTTCCGCCGCCAATAATTGAGGCCAACAAACTAGCAGCATAACGATCCTCACTCCGCGCGTCGGGCCAGGGAGCGGCGATGATCAGGTGCGCTTGTTCGAGTTCGTTTTTCTGCTCGATCAGAATGGGTGCTGCCGGGCGAGGTTTCGCAACAGCCGATTTGGGTGGACGAGATCCGTTTCTGTGAGCAAATGCCTTTCCCACTAACTCAACCAGTCCAGCGTGATTAACGTTCCCCGCGGCGGCAACTACCAGGTTCGCCGTGGCGAACTCCTGAGCATGAAACTTCGAGGTTGTTTCATGATCGAAAGTCACCACTGTTTCCCGAGTTCCTTCGATAGGACGTCCCAAGGGTTGATCTGGGAAGTAAGCAGCGTTGAAGAGTTCACCCAGTAGCTCGTCCGGCGTGTCTTCAACCATTTTCATCTCTTCCAGGATGACCTTCTGTTCTCGTTTGAGGTCGTCCTGGTCAAATCTGGGGTTTGAAATCACATCGGCAAGTAAATCAAAGGCTTCCGGAAGACTTCGATCCGCAACCTTTATGGCGAACCCAGTCATCTCATGGGTGGTATAGGCATCGAGGTTTCCCCCCAGGCGGTCCGACTCAACCGCAATATCGTGAGCAGTTCGGCGTTTAGTCCCCTTGAAAACCGAATGTTCGATAAAGTGACAGATCCCGTTGAGTGCGACGGTTTCGTGTCGTGACCCTCGCCGAACCCAGATTCCCGCCGTTGCCGACCTGAGGCCCGGCATATGTTCGGTTAAGACCGCGATTCCGTTGGGAAGTTTGGTTGATTGAACTTCGTCTATCATGCCCGTCCTTGTCGAAAAGCCATTACAGCGGGAACCACAATTTGGAGTGGGATTGGCATCCTAGCATGGCTCAAAACCGGCAGCAAAGGCGGGCTTACCCGGGGGTAACTTGCTTGACAGATCCGCGAAAATTGGCGGAAAATGACGGCCTATCGCGTGGTTCAGGTAAGTCTCCTGGCTTGAACCGCGGCTACGTTTTCGGTGAATTGGAGTTCGTTTTCCCGGAGACGCGTCATCATGGGAGCCATTCCCGGCTTGAGCAGACCAAAACAATACTTTCCCGGCTTCGACTGCTTTCTTAGGAAAGCTGCGCTTGGAGGTTTTTCTGCATGAAAAGAGTATTCACACTTGTCCTGGCTGTCGCGGTGATCTCCCCAATTCTGGCCGCTGAAATAACAGCAGCGACTCCTGCTAAGAGCAATCTGGCCACGATTGCCGGGACCGTGAACGACGGCAATGGCAAGCCTGTTGCGGGCGCCCTCGTGTCTCTTTTGAAAGAAGGCGCCAAGGAAGTCGTAAAGCAGATCAAGACCGACGCCGCTGGGAAGTTCAGTACAAAGATCTCTCCAGGACGCTACGGCCTTCGTGCAGTCGCACAGGGATTCAACGAAGTCGTCTTCTCGGTAGTTGAAGTTCGAGCATCTCAAGAACTCCTTTACCGTTTCAATCTGGAACCGGTTGGAACGGGCAAGACTCTTCCAGAGCAAAGAAAAGATCGTGAAGACGTAAAGTGGACTTTGCGTTCATCACAGACTCGCCGGTCGATCTTCCAGGTACAAGAAGAAGAAGCCGAAGACATCCGCGCTGCGTTAGGAATCGAGAATGCTTCAGTAGAAACTCCCGGAGCTCCTGTCGAAGAGTCAGATGTTCGCATCAACACTTTCGACAGCAAGCCGCAGGGCGTTCTTGAAACCTACTTCACGAGCAGCCCGTTTGGTTTCTCCTATGCTGGTCTAAACTTCGCCATTGCAGCTCCAGCAACTGAAGAGATCGATCTTGTCTTCGCAGGACAAACAGGAGTTGGAGCTGGAGCACCGGGAAGGTTTGAAGCCGTCGGTCGCGTCAGGGCCGGTGACCACCATCGGATAAACCTCAACGTCGCCGGAATGCAGTTCGCCAGGCCAGTATGGACCGCCAGTCAAACTGATCCTCGTGCTGTGGGTCAGTTGTCGGTGCGGGCGATTGATGAATGGATTGTGAGAGACGGAGTTGTAATCGTTTTGGGCCTTGATTACTCCCGTTTCATTGGTGGTGGTGGAAACCACTCAATCTCCCCTCGTGTTGGAATTCAGTTTGATGCGACCGCTCGTACACGTCTCAAAGCGGCGTATGCACCCGGTGGCAATGAAGATGAAGCGCAGAGCTTCGCATCATTTGAAGATGCGCAGGTGGTCTTTTCAGGCGAGAACTTAAAGCCCGTGGCTTACATCGATGGTCAAGCCGTGATGGAGCGAAGTCATCGCCTCGAGTTCGGTGTGGAGAGAGTTCTTGATAACAACTCAACCGTGGAAGCAACAGCGTTCTTTGACACAACCAGCGGACGTGGTGTCGGCCTTCTCAGTTTTCCGCTTTCGCCTCTCTCAGCGACAACCGGTGAAAGTCTGATTAGTGTTGCGAATCAACAAGGTGCCGCGCGAGGTATGCGCGTGGTCTATACCCGACGCTTAAGTCGTGTTTGGACAGCGTCAGCCGGCTACTCGTTTGGACAGGGTCAAAAACTGAATCCCCTGGGATTCGTTCATCCGGACGAGGTCTTTACAGGCGGGATGTTTCAGACAGCCGCTTTCCAATTGGGCGCGGGGTTTAGAACCGGCACGCGGGTGAGAACGGTTCTCAGATTCTCGCCTCAAGCAACCGTATTCGCCATCGACCCATTTGCCGGTCGTTTGGGAGTCTACGATCCGTCATTGAGCATTCAGGTAACACAGGAACTGCCGAGTTTTGGTCTGCCTTTGCGGGCCGAGGCGGTCATCGATGCCAGGAACCTGATGGATACGCAGGCCACCGCAGAAGGTAACGAGATATTGACTCAGTTGAGTACAGGACGTCGATCGGTACGCGGCGGGATCTCTTTCAGGTTCTAAGAATGGACCATTCAAGGAGTTAGCTGCTCCTTGGGCCCTTTTTCTAACCTTTCGCATTAGGTTTTCCAAAATCTTGGAAAAGTCCAAAAAGCTGGACAACCGACCCCCGTCTCATTCATCGGCAAGCAGTTAGTATTGGGCTCACCGCATCTTCGTCTCAAAGTCGTTTAGGACAATACGGGTTGACTCAAGGCCACTTTCTTGACCCGAAACATTTGAGAGTGTTGAAGGTGAGTTAAATGACCTTCTCTTAGGAACATACATTGCCTATCCAAGCAGTTGCGGAACAACGACGGGATAGTAATTCGTGAAACGATCAGTCCTAACAACCCAAACCTGGCTTTTGCTCATCGTCGCAGCAGTGCTGATTGCTGCAGGTGTTCTCAATTTTGGCCAACGTCTTAAACGCGAAACGCCACCGTGGGATGGCGTTGCATGGGTTGACACAAAGGACGGCGTGATCGCCGAAACCATTCTCGCCGAATCGGCTGCCGCGCGAGCCCACATGCTTCCCGGAGACCGCTTAATAGCCGTTTCTAACTCAATCCAATATGAAGAGATAGTTCGAGCCAAAGACGTTCAAATCTACCTCGATCAGGCCCGCGTCGGCGGTGAGATTCACTATCTAATCGAGCGGCCCTCCTACCCGGAAGACAGCCGCCACTACTACGCTGATCTCGATAATCTTGGGGCAATTCATAACTGGACGCCGCGTGACCTCTATATCAATCTCATCGGCCTGGTCTATCTCTTTGTTGGCTTTTTCGTTCTTTTCAAGCAGGGTGGGCGTGCCCCCTTCGTATTGCACTTTGCCAGCCTTTGTTTGGCAGCATTCGTCTTTCATTTCTACACGCCCTTAGGAAGTTACCGAGATCTCGACCTCGCGGTTGCGTTTCTCAGAAATGCTGCCTTCATAGTTTTCCCGGCGCTGTTTCTGCACTTCTGCGCGCTCTATCCCACGCGACAGCACTTATTTGCCCAGCGACGTTGGCGTATCGGGATTCTTTACTTGCCCGCTGCTGTACTTCTGGTGATTGCGAGTTTCGTCTTCTTGCGAGAAGTGCTTGCCAACCTTCTCCCGTTCCTGCGTGACGTTCTGCCGACACCAACTGAGTCACTCCATACGCTTTTCTACAAGTTAAGCGTGGTCCACTTCATCATTGGTCTCATCGCGAGCGCTGCATTGCTGGTTCGATCGTGGGCCAATGCTAAGGGCGCTGTTGTTCGCCAACAGATGAAGTGGGTCGTTTGGGGCACAATCCTGGCGATCGCTCCGTTCACCCTCCTCTACGCGATTGGATATCTACTGGGTGCCGAGACCGACCCGTGGCTCACTGACGCCGCCGTGCTTCCGCTAATTCTCATTCCACTTTCGTTCGGCTATTCCGTCGTTCGCTATCGATTGATGGATGTGGAACTTGTGGTGCGGCGCGTGTTCGTCTATGCGCTGACCACTCTCGCGATCGCCATGATGATCGGTTCAGTAGTCTATCTCGCTGGACTTTATGCGCTCGGTGGGGATGAGGACTTTAGTTCTGGGGAAGTTACCTTGCGTGTCGTGGTTGCAATCGTGGCGATGGCCGGCATTGTGATTGTCGCTGGTCCTGTCAAGACTTTCCTACAGGAACAGGTTGATCGACTTTTTTATGGCGAGCGCTACGACATGCGCAACAGCCTGCTGGATTTTGGTCGCACGATTTCAGCAACCACTGCACTCGATCCACTACTCGATTCTCTCGTCAGTCGCCTGCACGAGGTGATGAACGTCGAACGCGTCGCGATCTTCGTTGAGGATAAGAACGCAAGTTCCGGTTATCGCATCGCGCGCGCGGCAGGTTTGTCTTCTGAGATCATCGTTCCACCTGATTTTCGCGAGATGATCCGTGTGCGCTCCGCTGAAAGTGGCGTGGTCCGCGCGGACGATGTCGAACTCAGTCCCGAACTCACCGGTTTCGTACGGCGCGCGCTTCACTATTACGTTCCGTGCGTAGTGCGAGGAAGAATGGTGGCAGTGATCGGCTTAGGCCGTTCCGCGGATGGAGCCCTGCTGTCGTCCGAAGACGTTGAAATACTCCGGACCGTTTCAGGTTACGTAGCCATCGCGATCGAGAACAGCATCCTTTATCAAGAGCAGACGGCACGTGCGTCTGAACTGAAACTCCTCAAGGAATTCAATGAATCGATTATCGAATCGATCAACGTCGGCATTGTTGCTGTCGATCTCGATGGAAGAGTTACCCGCCTGAATTCAGCTTTAGAACACATCCTTGATCTCCGTCGTGATTCGGCAGTCGGTCGGAAAGTTGAAGAACTGTTCGCAGAAGACTTTAGCGACACTCTCGAGCAAGTACTGGGAAGCGAAGGCTGGCGCCTCAAAGAAATTCGCAACATCTATAAGATTCATACTGCGACTCGCGGCGGACGCAGTCTCGTGCTCAACATCTCAGTCGCACCTTTGGAAGATGCGAATGAAAAGACCGGCGCATTGGTCGTTCTGGAAGACGTCACTTCACGCATCCGCCTCGAGGAACAACTCCAGCAACGTGAGAAACTTTCATCCATCGGTTTACTGGCCGCAGGCGTAGCACACGAAGTAAACACACCGCTCACGGGAGTGTCTTCGTATACGCAGATGCTGCTCGGGATGCTAGCTGAAACGGATCCGAAACACGCGTTGCTTCAAAAGGTTAGACGGCAGGCTGATCGCGCCACAAACATCGTCAACAACCTGCTCAATTTTTCTCGTACCGGCGACGCGACGGAGTTTAACGACATCGACATCAGCGTCGTTCTCGATGACACGATTCAGCTGCTCGAGCCTCAATTGCGACGAAGCCAGATCGAGATCGTACGCACCTTTGATCAGGACTTGCCGCGTGTATTCGGCAACAGTGGCAAACTACAACAAGTGTTTACTAATCTGCTGTTGAATGCTCGTGATGCAATTCCTAACGGCGGCCGCATAAGCATCTCGACAACCACTGTGGACCATTCGGTAGTCGTGGAAGTAACCGACACGGGCATCGGTATCGCGCCAGAAAACGTCGCCAAGATTTATGATCCGTTCTACACGACCAAGGGTGTAGGCAGAGGTACAGGACTTGGCCTGGCGGTTACTTATGGAATTATCCAGGAGCACTCGGGACACATCGCAGTCGATAGTGTCACAGGCCGAGGAACTACGTTCCGCATTACTTTACCGACCTCGAACGCGCGTGCTCGTTTGCAAGCCGTTGGTGACTGAACAACTTTGAATTTATCAAAAGGGCGAGAGGCAATTCGGACCACGCACCGAATTGGTTCTCGCCTTTGTTTATGCACCAATCTCCCCTAAACTCTTTTTGCTTCCCACGGAAAAACCATTTTGGTACTTAAGTCAGAAAGAAGAATGGCTAAGAAGGGTTCGGTTCTCGTTGTCGACGACGAGGAGATAATGCGTGAAGTCCTTGAGACTCTGCTTTCGGCGGAGGGCTACCGTGTTGACCTTGCGAAGACCGGTGAGGAAGGGCTGGAACACTACGGGCGACGCGCTTACGATGTTGTGCTTCTGGATGTCTCGATGCCAGGCATTGGTGGTCTAAGAGCGCTGGAAGAATTTCTCAAGATGGATTCCGATGCCGCCATCGTCATGATTACGGCTTATGCGACTTTTGATACTGCCATTGCTGCGTGGGAACGTGGCGCCTTTGGTTGTATTCGCAAACCATTTCAGAACGAACAGATCACGGCAACGGTCGCGGCCGGTATCAAACGCCGACGCAAAGAAGAAGAACGACAAACGCTGCGCCGGGCGATGAGCCGAGCCGTTGATCGTGGTTCCATTGTCGGCCGGTCCGACATCATGCAGGAAGTCTTTCGCCTGGTTGAGCAGGTTGCTCCCGCGCGATCGACAGTTCTGATCACTGGAGAAAGCGGAACTGGCAAGGAACTGATCGCGAAGGCGATTCACGAAGCAAGTCCGCGGGCCGGTAAGCCGTTCGTTACGGTAAACAGTTCCAATATCCCGTCAGAACTTCTCGAGTCGGAACTGTTCGGCCATACGCGAGGTGCTTTTACCGGCGCAGTGGCTGCGAAGAAAGGGCTGTTTGAGGTTGCCGACGGTGGCTCGATCTTTTTGGACGAGATTGGTGACATCCCTCCTGAGACTCAGGTCCGACTCCTTCGTGTTATTCAGGAAAGAGAATTTACCCCACTCGGAGATACTGCGCCGCGACGAGTGGACGTCAGGATCATCGCAGCTACCAACATTGATCTTAAGGAAGCGGTTCGGCAAGGTGCCTTTCGAGAAGATCTTTACTATCGTCTTGCAGTGGTCCCTATCGAACTGCCGCCACTACGAGATCGGCCTCAGGACATTCTTCCGCTCGCGCAACATTTTATTCGCAAGTACAACGAAGAGAACGGACGTCAAGTCTCCGAGCAGATTGGACCAGAGGTATTAGCTCTGCTCGAAGGTTATTCCTGGCCAGGAAATGTTCGCGAACTCGAGAACACGGTCGAACGCGCGGTAGTGATTGCGCCAGGAAACGAGATCACGCAACAGTGTCTGCGACCGGAGATAAGCGACCCTGAGTCAGTTGCCAGTCACTCTCATGAAGGCGCTAGTACGGCCGCAGTCCAGAACATTGGCCGGGGAGTAAATTTCTATGATGAAGTGCGCCGGTTTGAGATCGATCTGATCCGGCGTGCCTTGGAGCAGACTGGCGGACATCAGTCTCGGGCTGCTCGACTGCTGGGCATGAACGCGACGACCCTCAACTCCAAGATCAAAACCTACAATATTAATCTCCGTCCATAGCGGCTCCTTGGAGTGCGGTGGCAAGCGCAGCGCGACACCGCT
>DATBMP010000017.1:0-7245 GCA_036554845.1 Pyrinomonadaceae bacterium | reverse complement strand
CGCAGAATCTGTTGCCCATGCGCCGGATGTTCACGCATCCGCACCCATTCTTCATCCGTCAACTTTCCTGGCTTGCGCAAAATCGAATCGGGTACACCAATCTTTCCAATGTCGTGCAGCAACGAACCAAACTCCAACGCCTTCATCTGCGCTGCATCCAGCCCGTACTCGCGACCAAGGCGCAAACTATAACTAACCACACGCTCCGAATGCCCATGTGTTTCTGAATCGCGTGTTTCCAGGGCCGCCGTTAAAGCTTTCAGCGTCGAGCGGTAGGCGTCTTCCAGTGATCCGAGTGCACGATCGAGCTCTGCTGTTCGCTGCTCCACCAATTCTTCGAGTTGTGTTTCATAGCGCTGCTTCGCCACGACCAACTCATGATGTTCAAGAGCGCGCTTAACGACTGCCTCGACCTGACGCAGATCGAAAGGTTTCATCAGGTAGTCAAAGGCGCCTAGACGCAACGCTTCGATGGCACTTTCCACAGTCTGCATGCCGCTGATCATGACCACCACAGTGTGGGGATTGAGACTCTTGACCTGGGGAATCATCTCCAGACCACTCATACCGGGCATGGTGATGTCGCTGATCACCAGTTCAAACGTGTTCTGCTTCAGGTGGTCCAAAGCTTCCTCGGCAGAGTTCGCCGAGACGCAGTCGTATTTGTCACTGAGCAGATCAGATAGGATCTCGTTGATGTCTTCTTCATCATCAACGATGAGTATGCGCGACCTTGAATGGCTTGACATCGTCACAGCACTCCTGGGGTCTTTGGATTATTTGAAACCTGGGCCAACGCGATCCGAAAGCTGCATCGCTTTTAATACGTAAGTTGGGAGGACGGATTATCGGCGTTCCGGGTTGGTGCTCTGTCGCAGTAGGACAGTCGAAGGATTCTACCGTTTTTGACTAATCGTGGCAAACAGGTTTTTACCCGGACTTAACCTCTACAATTTCAAGTATTTAGGATGGAACAGGTAGGCACGGATGTCCCTGAACCGAGGCCTCTCGGTTCAGGAAAATAACCTCTGCAACTAATGAGGAGAGCGGAGGAGAGTAGCTCAGTAGCGCGCACCACGGCGTCGTTTGCGAATGCCGTAGGTGTAAACAGCAGCGCCGCCTCCACCGACGAGCGCCCCGATCGCTGCGCCTTTCCCGCCGCCGGCGATCCCGCCGACAAGAGCACCGGCTCCTGCACCACCGGCGGTAGTTAACTTGTCACGGTGCTTCTGCCAGAAGCTGCGTCCATGTCGATGGCCATCGCCAATGCAGCTGCGATGAGTGTGTGTAACCTTACCGTGGCGGTGGCGATAGCGGCCACATTGGGCCGAAGCTGGCACGGCGAATAGTGTCAGCATTGCAATCATTACCAGAAAGGCGAATGCCTTCTTCATAAAGTTCCTCCGATTCAGTTGTTCAAGGGAGAGTAAGAAAGGGGTGTACGAAGGAATTCTAAGAATGCCCGCGATCTGTGTCTATAGCTGGGGAAAGAAGTAAGGGAATCGCAACAAATAATCGGAGAAACGTAGTTGATTTGTTGGGAATTGGTGCCGGAGGTCGGACTCGAACCGACATGAGGAGTGAACCTCGCTAGATTTTGAGTCTAGTGCGTATACCAATTTCGCCACTCCGGCTTTGGAGTGCGCAAAATAATAAGGTGTCGGCTTTGAACACGCAACCGTGTACAGGATTTTGAATTCGCGATTTCGAGTTTGGCAGACTATCGAGGAATCGGAGCGCTGAACAAAAAGTCTTCGTGAGTTTCGGCTCTGCCGCACCCCTTGCGGTAAGCCTGCGGCTTACCGTTAGTTAACTTAAATATCAGGCTATGCCTAAAATGCTCCATCGATGAGGCATAGCCGCGATCAAAACGTATAAACTGGGTAAGCCGCAGGCTTACCGCAGGGCGCGGCAGATCCGGAACCCAAAGACTTTTTGTGCAAAGCCTCCGACGGCACTAACCTAATGCAACAAGAAACTCATTCACATCTGTTCCGGGAACAATCTCGACCGGATCCAGACCACGCCGGAAAACCCGAGCGCTCGTGGTCCCTTTCAGAACTGCTTTCTCTCCATCGACGCGAATCATCGTCCCTTCCCTTAATCCAACTACCGGCGTCTCGTTCTCTTCCAGATATTGCCGCAGACGTTCTTCGCGAGTTTCACCCATATGTTTCGAGTTTGAATCCGGGTCCAGATAGTGCGGGTTGATCTGAAAGTTGACTAACGCCAGCGCTTCGAATGAAGGTGGCTCAATGATCGGCATATCGTTCGTAGTCTTTATCGACGGCGTTGCGACGTTCGAACCCGCACTCGACCCGATATAAATCATGCCGGCGTGCACTCGGCGGCGAATGGGTTCGATCAACTCAAACTGGTAAAGGCTATTCAACAACCGAAATGTGTTACCACCGCCAATGAAGATCGCGTCCGCATTCTCAACAGCATCTACGGCATCGGCTGCGACATGAACTGAAACGAGATCGTAGCCCATCTGTGCCAAACGCTTCTTTGCTTGTGCTGCGTACGCGTCGCGATCGTGAAGTGCGTAAGGGAGAAACAGAACCTGGCGAGTCGAACTTAAAACATCGCGAATCTCGGATTCGGCATGATCGAGGTAACCACTGCCGTGGAGAGTTGAATTACTGATGAGTAACAGGCGTTTGGTGGTCATGACGTCCGAAACTACTCAATGCCACGGCTCGGACGCAAGTGTTGCTACCGCTCCAGCACAGACAACGAATTGTTGAAGGCCGGTTTCCGTCGTGCTGGCGGAGGCAGCGGCGCCGGGTAATAGTTCTCGTAGTCGTGATGGTAATAGTAATCATGTGAACGCACATCGATCTTGTTGAGCACCACGCCGATGATCTTCGCCCCAACTTCCTGAAGCATTTGTCGCGTCCGCCTGACTACCTGTCGCGAAGTGTGTCCTCCCTGGACCACCAACAGCACACCATCAACCATAGTAGAAACCAGAACGCCGTCGGTAAACGAAGCTACCGGTGGTGAATCAATAATCACCTGTGTGAATGTCCGGCCCACGATATCCAGCAGCCTGCGAAACTGGTCCGATCCCAGCAACTCAGCCGGGTTCGGCGGAATCGCACCCGAATTTAGCAGGTAGATATTCGAGTCTCGATACTGCGTGATCATCGAAAGTATCTCGGCCTCGGAAACCGCACTCGAGAGGATTGAACTCAATCCCTGCTTGTTGTCCATCCCCAGCACCTGGTGCAGCCGAGGCCGGCGCATATCGGCATCAATTATCAGAACCCTGGTTCCGGTTTGGGCGAGGACTGTCGCCGTATTCACAACCGTTGTTGTCTTGCCTTCAGACGGCACGCTCGAGGTAACAAGAAGTGTCTTCGGCGGTCGGCCCGGAGTCGACAGTAGCACCGACGTGCGCAGGTGCTTGTAAGCTTCGGCATGAACTGATGGTCCATCAGCGTTGATCAGCAACTCTCTGCCCAATGCTCTGTTGTGCCCCTTACCCTTGCCACGTCGAACTCGCGCAGGAAGCAATCGGTGCGCAACTTTGCTCCCCGCAACCGGAATGACCGCAAGCGCGGGCAGACGCAAGCCCCTTTCGACATCGTTCGTGCTCTTCACTGTGTCATCGAGATATTCGAGAAAGAACGCCAGCGCAATCCCAAAGACCATGGCTAACGAGAAGGCCATCAACACTCCCCGCAATCGTCTTGGTCCAACAGGTGATTTCGGAATTGGAGAGTAATCAACCACGTGGATGTTGTTTGGCGTGCCCGCCATCGTTACATCGTTCTCTTTTGCGCGCTGCATTAACCCCTCGAGCAACCCTTTGTTGGTTTCAATCTCCTGCTTGAGGATGTTGTAGTTAATTGCAGCCTGGTTCTGTGTGACGGTTTCGGTTCTCTGCTTATTGAACGCATCGCGAAGCGCAATTTCCCGATCGAGAGCCTTGCGATAGTTCGTTTGCAAGTTAACGATATAGACGGTCCTGGCGTTCGTGCGGGTCTCAGCCAGCTGCCGCTCTGTCTGACTGATCTGTTCGTTGATGCTCTTCACTTCTGGTGACTCTTCAGTGTCGGTGAGAAGTAACTGCGAGCGTTTCTGTTTCAGTTCACCCAGTGTCACCTTCCAGTCAGTGATCTGCGTGTCAGTGATCTCAACGGCAGCCTCGGCCGAACCGGGTTGGGCGGCGGCCTGGTAAGAAGCTTCAGCCAGATTTCGTTCGTTTTCGGCCTCCAACAATTGCCGATTCAATCCCGCCAACCTTTCAACTACCGTGTTCTGACTGGCATCCAGCGAGAGGATCTCATGACTCTGCGCATAGTTGACCAATTGCTCTTCACCTGTACGGATTTGTGATTGAAGCTCGGCGATCCTTCTTTGCAGATATGTACCTGCAACGGTGTTTGTTTTCGTCTTTACGGCGAGGTTCCACAGCGCAAAAGCATCTGCGGTAGCATTCGCAACTTTTGCCGCCACTGCGGGATCAGTGTGGCTCGCATTAATATCGATCAACCTGGTCTTCTTAACCTGGCTCACGTCAAGCATTCCTTGAATCGAATCGACAAACGGCGCCAATCGATCGACCTCAGCTGGATCATCAAGAGAACTCGCCGCCGTTTGAATGATCGGATCACTCTCATCCTGCTTTAGCGGAACAGGTCTTCTAACCGGAATCGTCTGTGGCTCAACCATGCCGAGCATTTCAAAAACACTTTGCCACGTGTCTCGATTGTCAACGCGCGCGTTCAGGAAGTTCCGGTTGTGTTCGAGGTCGAGGGTTTTCGCCACTCGCCTCAGAAGAGTTGGGCTGGAAAGAATTTGGACCTGGGTATTGAAGTACTCAGGATCCATATACGCGTTGTTGTCGTAATAGACTGTAGCGCCACGCGACGCACCGAGAGCAGGACTATAACTCTCGACATTAACCTGTACTTGAGCACGTGCTTGATAGATGTCAGGTTGTCGGGCTTGCTTCACGGCGGCGATGCTCGACACCACTGCAGCCAGACCGACAATCAACCACAGACGTTTACGCAAGATGCGCCAGTAATCGCGCAAATGCATTTCGTCCTCTGGGCCGGCTTCATCGCCATAAGTAACAATCGGCGGTGAGGGGTACCCGTTAGGAGAATTGCCGTTCTTTTCAAGCGCCGATTCGCGAATCAGGGCTTGCAATGCTTTTGAGAGTTCGGTTGATTCACTCATCGACAGGTCCCCGCAGATACAGTTAAAGAGTTCACTTGCACTTTCCGTTGCGATGGCAATTATTTGAACAGCACTGCGCATCGAGTGTGCAAGGCTGATTTTTCCTGAGACAACTTGCGCTCTGGGCCAGGGTGGGTGCGGTCACGGAGTAGATCAGTGGCACTGTAAGTACAACACCTCCGATTCTCTTTACCGCCTCTCGACGGGACACACGCTGAACCGTAGTTGGCAGATCCAACTTTCCTTCGAGAAGGTGCCTGCGCTCCAGTTGGTCCAATGCGATCCAGATCAGATCATCAGTGACATTCTGAACGCCGCGCTCGATCAGTACGCTTCTAATTTGAGGGATTGAAGTGTGACCGTCGCAGAGTTGCCAGATAGCGGCGGCCGAATCGTTAAGGCAATGTGCTCGATTTCGTTCGAGGTCATAAATCAATAACTCATGGGGTAATTGTTTGACGACGATCTGCGCACGACGAGCGATCGGGAAGCGAGGGGAAAGCAATCGGGTCATCAATTCTCCTGAAGTTTCCGGGTCGATCGCGATGACTTACCCACGTGACTCGGAAGACTTCGGCTACTTTCAGTGCTTTACCTGGACCACCAGGAAAACCTTGTTCGTAAATCTCGTCCGCTAATCCGAGACAGAGAAATGCGCCACACTCGAAGTCGGTTTCGGCGTTCGCTCGACAGTTCTGCTGCTGTAATTTGAGGCTGGGAATCTCTTAGGGCCCGATGCCCCAAAGCGGATTAGAGACGATGGCTGACCTATCGGCACGGTTGGCTGTTAAAAACGAGCGAAACCTAACACTTTTCGCCGCGTTAGATCAACAACTTAGTGGTTAGTGGATAGTGGTTAGTCGTACCGGATGCCACGGGCTTGTCCTATTGGTTTCCCGCTGTCGCGGCTTGCCGCATCCCTTGCGGTAAGCCCTTTGGCTTACCGTCTGCTCAAACTAATTTTGCGGAGGCTACGCCTCAAATGTGCGAATTTTCAGGCATAGCCTAATTACCGATGGCGCTTTTCGGTAAGCCTAAGGCTTACCGCAAGGGATGCGGCAAGCCGCGACAGCGGGAAACCAACGGGGCAAGCCCGTGGCATCGTCAAACAACAAACAAAGTGACCTCCGACAACTGACCTCTGACCAACTGACAACTGACCAACTGACCACCATCTCACATCCGAATCTTCTTTTGACCCGCTCGACACCTACTGCTATTTTCTCCGCAACGAAGTCAGTCTTTCGCACTTACTCCACGAGATTAGCTAAATGAAGAGTACGCTTTCGTGTGATTCTCTTTCGGTCGCAGTTTCACCGAACGCAACGTCAGATGAAGACTCGAAGGTTGAATTCATTCCGCCAAAGCCTCCACTCAAATGGGCAGGCGGAAAGCGTTGGCTAATTCCCCACCTGCTTCCAATCTGGGAACAGTATCGTGAGCGCAAGTACGTTGAGCCCTTCTGCGGCGGACTTGCGGCTGCAATAGGACTCAACCCCACGGTCGCACAACTGAACGATGTCAATCCCCACCTGATTAACTTCTACCGACAAGTGCAGAATGGTCTAAAGATGACGATAGAGATGCGCAACGGCGAGAAACTCTTCTACCAGCATCGCGACCGATTCAATGAACTGCTCAGAAAGAATCAACACGAGTCCTCTGAAGCAGCACAGTTGTTCTACTATCTCAATAGAACTTGTTTTAACGGTCTGTGTCGATTCAATCAAAGCGGCGAATTCAATGTTCCCTTTGGCACCTACAAAACGGTGAACTATCGGAGTGACTTCTACGATCTGCAACCAATTCTGCAACGGTGGCAGTTTTCAAATGTAGATTTGTCGGTGCTTAAATTTGGACCACACGATTTCATTTATGCCGATCCGCCTTACGACGTCGAATTCCGGAGTTATAGTGCGGGCGGATTCTCGTGGGCCGATCAAAAACGCACTGTTCACTTGTTAGCCTCGCATCCTGGGCCAGTTGTACTGTCGAATCAAGCCACTCCTCGTATCATCGAACTCTATGAACAAAATGGATTTCAGCTGA
>DATBMP010000551.1:0-3326 GCA_036554845.1 Pyrinomonadaceae bacterium | reverse complement strand
GGTATCAACGGAATCGCGCCCCTACACGATCGCCTCGAGACACGAGCGAAGACGTTCTTCTTAGCAAGAGTTTTAAAACGAACCAGGCGCGAAAAGACAACTGATGGACACAGGGGCAGAAAACGAACAGATTGCGCCAACGCCAATCGCCACACCTGTTAACCAGCCACCAACGCCGTCCCAACTGGTGACGGCGTTGCAGCGTGAGCATCCTGATTGGATCGTCGAGATCATCGAGGCCAATTCAGAAGTTACTGCGGTTGTTCCCCGTGAACACATCGTGGCGATCTGTTCCTATCTAAAGTCAGCTCCCGAAACCCGGTTCGATTTTCTCGCTGACATTTGTGGTGCCGATCGAGGTCAGGAAGAAGAACCTCGGTTTGAAGTGAACTACCATCTATTCTCGACGCAAAAGTGGCACCGGATCAGGCTGAAGGTTTTGTTGGACGAAACTGACGTTCACGTGCCCACGGTTTGTGGAGTTTGGCGAACGGGGAATTGGCACGAGCGTGAGACGTTTGATCTGTTTGGCGTGATCTTTGATGGGCACCCGGATCTGCGAAGGATTTTGTTGCCGGACGATTGGCAGGGCCATGCATTGCGCAAGGACTTTCCACTCCGAGGTTACGAACCGTACAGCTTGAAGTGATTAGTCTATTGATGATTGCCGATTGCCGATTTGTTCGATGTCAACCATGAATCTATTAAACGGCAACTGGCAATCGTAGTTAACCCATGAGTAGCACCTTAAACATACCACCACAATTCGAAGTCGTTGACCGTCCGCTTGATACGCAGATGACGATCTCAATGGGACCGCAACACCCTTCGACTCACGGCGTGTTGCGTCTCGAACTCGTCCTCGATGGCGAGATGGTGGTTAAGGCCACACCCGATATTGGTTATCTCCATACCGGGATGGAGAAGCTGTTTGAATACAAGAAGTACCAGCAGGGGATAGTCATAACGGATCGGATGGACTACCTGAATCCGTTGGGGAATAACCTCGCCTATGTTATGGCCGTCGAGAAACTACTCGGTCTGGAGATTCCCGAACGTGCTCAAACCATCCGCGTGATGATGTGCGAGCTGCAAAGAATCGGGTCACATCTCGTCTGGCTTGGTACCCACGCGCTGGATATTGGCGCGATGACAGTCTTCTTCTACTGCTTCCGCGAGCGCGAAAAGATTCTCAACCTGATCGAAGCTGCTTCAGGTGGCCGACTAACTCCATCCTATTTCCGCATTGGTGGTCTGATGATGGACCTGCCTTCAGGGTTCGAACGCCGCGTGCGGCAGTTTCAGGATGGATTTATAAAGGCAGTCGATGAGTTCCACACGCTGCTCACTGGAAACAGAATCTTTCAGAAGCGGACCCAGGGAGTCGGAAAAATCTCAGCAGAAGATGCAATCGATTGGGGCTTGTCTGGTCCATGTTTGCGAGGCAGCGGCGTGAATCTAGATATCCGGCGAGCAAACCCTTACAGCAGTTACGAGAACTACGACTTCGAAGTGCCTACCGAACCGGACGGAGATGTCTGGGCACGTTACATGGTCCGCATGCGGGAGATGAAGGAATCCCACAAGATCGTGGAGCAAACACTTGCACGCTTGAAACCTGGTCCCGTTAAGGCTGATGCACCGAAAGTGGTTCTGCCTGATCGAGAAGCGATGAAGAAGCACATGGATGCGCTAATTCATCACTTTCTTATCGTTGCCGAGGGTTTTGATGTTCCTGCCGGAGAGGTTTATCACCCGATTGAAGCTTCAAAGGGCGAACTCGGTTGCTATGTAAAGTCCAACGGTGGTCCAAAACCGGCGCGGGTGCATTTCCGTGGACCAAGTTTCGTGAATCTGTCGGCACTGCCGCAGATGTCTGAAGGTGAGATGGTGGCCGACATTGTGGCGATCATCGGTTCGCTCGATATCGTGCTGGGTGAGATTGATCGGTAGGGTTGCCTTTGTAGCCTGTCTGACCCAGGTTTTGGGTCTTTGTTCTTTGGCCTTTGAAGAGTCTCGCCACTAACAAAAACCAAAGACCCAAGACCCAAGACGCTTTTCAAATGAGTACACAGCTAATCAAGATCAAGCCTTTGTCGCAGCCAGTGGATGTTGGCGATGAGGTTGCTAGTTTCAGTCCGGAGGTCGAGGCGGAGATCGATCGGCATCTCGCGAAGTATCCGGTCAAGCGATCGGCAATCCTGCCCCTGATGTTCATCGTGCAGCGCGAACGCGGCTACCTGGATGCGCCGGGTGTGGTCTACCTGGCCAACCGGCTCGGTCTACGCATCACGGATATCTGGGAAGTTGCGACGTTCTACTCGATGCTCCACACGGAGCCGATCGGCAAGTATCACATCCAGATCTGCAAGACCTTGTCATGCAAGATCATGGGTGAGCCGAAGATAACCGAGTACGTTTGTAACAAGTTGGGGATCAGACCTGGTGAAACGACTGCTGACGGCAAGTTTACTGTTTCACTCGTGGAGTGCCTTGGTTCGTGTGGCACCGCCCCCATGTTTCAGATCGGTTTTGATTATTACGAGAATTTGACGACCGCGAAGGTGGATCAAATCTTAGATTCGTTGAAATAGAGTGAAGGAGCGCGGGCGTCTCGCCCGCCTAGGATACCGAAGCACGCCCGCGTTCCAATGCGGGCGAGACGCCCGCGCTCCGACGATGACGAGGACGCCCGCGGTCCTCGAACTGACCACTGACAAAGCACCATATCATCATGTTCATCGGCGCCATCGGATGTGAACCATTGCAACTGCGACGCGTGCTGCTCGAGAACTCGCGCACCCTCAAGGTGTATCAAGCCAACGGCGGCTACGAGGCACTGCGCAAGGTTCTCACTTCAATGTCGCCCGATGACGTGATCAATGAAGTAAAAAAGTCTGCGTTGCGTGGTCGTGGTGGTGCCGGCTTCCCCACCGGAATGAAATGGAGCTTCGTTCCCAAAGACTCGCCTAAACCAAAATATGTAGTCTGTAATGCTGACGAATCCGAGCCGGGCACGTTCAAGGATCGCTATCTCATGGAGCGTGATCCTCATATGCTCATCGAAGGCATACTGATCGCAGCCTACGCACTCGGAGCACGAGTCAACTACATCTACACCCGCGGCGAATACAAATACCTGATCGACATAATGGATGTCGCGCTCGCCGAGGCTCGCGAAGCCGGTTTCCTCGGCAAGAACATCCTCGGGTCGGGTTTCGATCACGACATCCATACGCACACCGGAGCCGGGGCTTACATCTGCGGCGAGGAAACTGCGTTACTAAGTTCGCTCGAAGGCTTTCGCGGCCATCCGCGAATGAAAC
>DATBMP010000546.1:0-6618 GCA_036554845.1 Pyrinomonadaceae bacterium | reverse complement strand
ACCAGCGGCGGTATTGCAAGCTGCGTTACGAGTAGCACGTGAATCCGCTCGCGCAGCAGACGCTGAACATCTCCTGGACCAGATCACCATACTGTTGGAGCCGGGTCGCAGTGTGATCGCTGATGCTGGTCTGGTTCTGACTACGGTCTTGAACATCAAGCAGCGTCCAGAGACAGGCGACATCTGGTTGTTAACCGATGCCGGTTACAACCTGATGCTGTCAATGAACAATTACAAGTGGTACTACCATCTGATTTCCGCCAGCCGCTCGAGTGAGCCACACAACAGCCAATACAAAGTTGCTGGTCCATTGTGCGATTCGGGCGATGTCTACTTCGACATCGAACGTTCAGGACGTCTGCCCGACTACAGAGATCTTCCCGCGAATGTGCAACCCGGCGAGGTGTTGGCTTTGCTTAACAGTGGCGCTTACTCGCTGGCCCAGATGTTTCCTTACAACGGCCGGCCTCTTCCCGCAGCAGTAATCACACGTTCTGGTGGCAGGTTTGAATTGGCTCGTCGTCGTGATGTTTATGAAGACCTGTTGACTGGCGACGTTTGGTAGACGCGATTTGCAATCGACCAATCATCCCAATCGAAGGGAGTTTCTCAAGGCTGCAACCGTGGCCGCGGCAGGCGTGCCGATCTTCTACAGTCCCTTCGTTCAACGTCGCTCGTATTCGTGTGTTGTTATCGGTGCTGGTCTGTCCGGACTGGCGGCTGCGCAGGCACTGAAACAAGCAGGTTGGCAGGTCACAGTCCTTGAAGCACGCGAACGTGTTGGTGGTCGCATCCTCTCCTTCACTTTCAAAGACAGTCCTAATCTCGTATCTGAACTCGGCGCCGAATGGGTGGGAGAAAGTCACGAGCGCATGAAGGCGCTTTGCCATGACTTCCACATTCCTCTCAAGGACCATCGTTTCCAGGCGTGGTTGATGCGGGATGGCGTTGTAAAGCGCCCCAATCAATGGGACTTCTCTCCGCAAGCAAAAGCGGCCTTCGAGAAATTCCGTAAGACCTATCACAACTACAATTCAAGGGATCACCTGAGACTCGATCAGCAGGACTGGTGGACGTGGTTGGAATCGATCGGTTTCACCGAAGACGATCTTCTGTTACGCGATCTGCAAGACAGTACGGATTTTGGCGAGTCGATTCGAATGGTGTCAGCGTACGCTGCCGCAGCGGAATACTTTGAATCAAGTCCGGCGAATGAGATGGATTACAAGATGCAGGGTGGTAACTCTCGTCTCATCGAAGCGCTCGCCAGGCGTATTGGGATGAATAACATTCACACACGTAAGGTGGTCCAAAAAATTACGCAACGCGCGGGTCGAGTCACAGTTGATACCGGAGATCAAAAGTTTGCAGCTGACGCCTGTATCTGCACGGTTCCGACTCGCACACTTGATCGCATCGTCTTTGATCCGCCCATGCCTTCAGCACAACGAATCGCGGCAACGAAGCTTCAGTACGCACGTATCATTAAGAATTCGGTACTCTTCGAGGAACGTTTTTGGCGCGCGGAAGACTTTTCATTAGTAAGCGATGTCACGTCTCATTACTATTTCCACAGCACAAAGGACCAGCCCGGTAAGCAAGGCATTCTTTGCAGCTACGCGATCGGCGAGAAGGCTGATGTACTGGCAGCCCAGAACAATCGTCGCCGGATGGAGATAATCTCGCGCGACCTCGAGCCATTCGAGGACCGTGCTACGCGCCTGGCGAAAGATATTCAGTCGTATGCGTGGCAGCGTGATAAGTACACCGAAGGTGCATACGCACTCTATCGACCCGGCCAGTGGTTCACAATCAAACCTATGCTCGCGCGACCACATGGCAAAGTTCTGTTTGCCGGCGAACATCTAGCTGATTGGCAGGGATTCATGGAGGGCGCAGTGGTTACTGGTGAAGAAGCTGCACAAGCTTTAAGCGGAGCGAGGGCGAGAGGGAGCGCGGGCGAGAGGGAGCGCGGGCGAGAGGAGCGCGAGCGAGCGGAGCGCGGGCGTCTCGCCCGCACGGTGCGATAGCGACTTATAACCAACACAAAGGCTTAGATCCCGCTTTGGCAACTGGCGGGCGGGACGCCCGCGCTCCACAAGGACGCGCGCGCGCTTTTGCGTTTTCAAAAATCTGATCTGAAGGATCCGAGAAAATATGGCTGCCAACCTTAATCTCCATCCAGAACTAATACGCGGGCTTGGTCCAATCGCTGCGATCTCGATCAACGTCGGGAACATCATCGGCACCGGGATCTTTTTGAAGGCCCGAGTGATGACCTGTAACGTCGGCACGCCAACCCGTGTGATCATAGTTTGGATTGCCGCAGGGTTGCTGGCGCTTGCGGGAGCACTAACTTACGCAGAACTGACCACAATGCGACCCCATGCCGGGGCCGAATATGTCATCACAAAAGATGCGTACGGTAGAGTTTGGGGATTCCTCAATGGCTGGTCCCAATTCCTGATCTCAAGGACAGCATCAGCAGCTGCTCTTGCCGTCGGGTTCGCGATCTTCATGAATGATCTCACCCGTGGGAAACTCGACGTGGTTTACTTCACCTTCACTTTGCCCGGCGGTTACGAGATTCCCTTTGGTCATTTGCAGGTCGTAGCGCTTGCCACCATTGCAGTCACCACCTTGATTAACTGCACCGCCGTCAGCGTGACCGGAAAAGTAGCTTCGTTTATTACCATCCTGAAGGTCGTGGTGGTGCTGGGAGTAGGTATCGCAGCTTTCTTCTACCAGGGTTCGCCGAATCCAAACTGGACTGGCAATTTGGGTGCGGCTTGTGAAGACGTTGCAGTAACCGGCGCCGGGCTCGCGGGTTTTGCGGCAGCGATGCTTGGTGCGCTGTGGGCTTACGACGGTTGGAACAACATTTCGTACATGGCTGGTGAAGTGAAACATCCTGATCGCAACCTGCCGCTCGCATTGATCGCCAGTATGCTGATCATCATTGTGCTGTATGTGATCGTAAACCTGAGTTACTACTACGTAATGACACCTTCTGAAGTCTCGAGTGTTTCAGCTACTTCATCGGTCGCGGCCGAGTCGATTGGAAGGGTGCTTGGTCCAATTGCCGTAAGTCTAATGGCCGCCGTGATGTTGTTGTCATCATGGGGCTCACTGCAAACGTCTATTCTCGGGACAGCAAGAATTCCTTACGCGATGGCCCGTGATGGTGTTTTTTTCCAAAGCCTGGCGCGTGTTTCAAAGAAGAGTGCGGTGCCGGTAATCGCTCTTGTAGTGCAGGCAATTTGGGCATCGGTGTTGGCTTTGTCAGGAAAGTTCGATCAGCTGACAGACCTCGCGATATTCGCTTTCTGGTTATTCTACGGAATGGTGACTGCTTCGGTCTTCGTGTTTCGGGTGCGTGAGCCGAATGCGCCGCGACCGTATCGCACATGGGGGTATCCCGTGGTGCCCGCGATATTCGTGCTCGTTACGATCTATCTGATCGTCTTCACAATCTACAACGCGCCACTTCAATCGCTAATTGGTCTGGCAATTATTGCGGCGGGACTGCCGGTGTATTGGTACTTCGTGAGAAGAAAGAATTGAGGCAGGGAAATCTCAACGAGACCTGTCATTCACACCGGGCTTCAGCCCGGTCTAGCCCACGATACTCCCGGAAACCGTTTCAACGGTTTTCTTGATAGCTCTCAGGATTGCTCGGAAAACCGTTAAAACGGCACCGATCTATTTGGACGCATCTGCCTCTGCTCCGAAGGAGCAGGATATTTATAGCCGGGGTCCCTCTTAATGCTCCTCGCTCCGTAAGGAGCGAAATATTCATGGTTATTGTCATATTGCGCTCCTGCGGAGCGCGCTCGTACCTTCGGTAGCGAAAGCTATAAACATGCTGCTCCTATGGAGCAAGGGAACGGTGCGCCACTCCGCAATGGTATCAATCGTCAATCATTAATCGGCAATCGAAAATATATCGATCCACCCGCTACCGCGAGAAGGTACTGACTCTCATGCCACTTGGATCTGAATTCACACAGTCTCTCGAGCGAGGTGTAATGAGACGAGGCCAATTTAGCGGCGGACGATTTCGATTAGTGGCGCAGGTGAGCCTTCACTCGTTACTAACAACGCACGGCCGTCCAATCGATAGGTGATCGCTTCCCCTTGTTTGCGCTCACCGAGAGTGATTGCTGTCATTGGTTCTTTCCAGATCGAGTCGAAATTGGTCGCCGACTTCTGCAAAACTAATTCATAACCCCGCAAGTAATCGCAGATCACAACGCGCTTTCCGTCAGGAGAGATAGCACCATCGGTCACGATGCCTCCCAACATACTGGGAATACTCAACGGACCAACAAACTTAAGAGTCACGAGATCGCCATTCTTGAAAGGTGCGCTCGCCCGATAGACATGCGGGGTAGCCAAAGTCTCCTTGGTGACAATGTAGAGATCCCCAGTTCGCGGATGGACCAGCAAGGCCTCGGCATTATGTTTCTCGTTTGGGTAGCGAAGACGAATAACGTCAGCATTTTCAGTATTGGCTGGTTGCTTTTTCGTTGTCTGCGTTTGTGATGCTGCCGCAACTGGCTCAACCACGCGATAAACAGCTATCTCCTCCCGCTTCCCACTGTTATCTCCAATGTCTCCAACGTACAGATAATGCTTCGCATGATCTGGACCTGGACCCGCCGCGATCGATTCCCAATCACGAGCTTTTGCACCTGCGACCTGCCAGACACCACGCCGCTGGCCGCGTTCATCAAACGCGTATAGAAATGGACCATCACCCGAGTCGTTATGGGTCCAGTACAAACCCGGATTCGAGCGTGACGCGACGATGCCACTACTCTCCTTGATTGCCGGGTCCTTTAGATCAGCGAGCTTTCGCGGTATTTCGTAACCAGGATTGGCTTGGGTATTTGGTGGATCGGCCTTCGTGTAGAGCGAACGCGTAACAGCACGCGCGCGTCGATGGTGCAGCATCAAAAAACCAGCGATGAAGATCACCCCAAGGGCCAACAAGACAATTGCTGTTCTTGAAATTATCTTACGCATATCTCAACTGAGTTGCGCCAACGCTTCGCGCGCAACTTCCTTATCGTCAAAGTGGAAAACTTCTCGTCCGATAATCTGATAATCCTCGTGCCCTTTACCGGCGATCAGAACCAGGTCCTGACTGCGGGCCTCGAGTACAGCCTGATGAATCGCTTCGCGGCGATCCGGGATCTTCTTATAAGGCTTGCCGCTACTTCGCAGTCCCTGTTCCGCGTCAGCGAGAATTCGTTGCGGATCTTCAGTGCGCGGGTTGTCTGAGGTCAGAATAACCACGTCACTCAGGCTGCCGGCTGCTTCACCCATCGGCGCGCGTTTGGATCGATCGCGATCACCACCGCAACCAAAAACCGTAATGATCTTTCCCTTGGTGACTTCTCTCGCCGTTCGCAGCACGTTGAGCAGAGCATCGTCCGTGTGGGCGTAATCAACCACCACAGCAAAGTCTTTTGAATGTGGAACGCGTTCGAACCGACCAGGTGCGCCAGTGCATGTGCTGAGGGCTTCGCTGATCACGTCAATGTCATAGCCGAGTTCCAAACCGGCTGCGACAGCCGCCAGAGTGTTGTAGACATGCGGTGGTCCAACCAGCGGAGAATGAAATTCACGCTCGTGGCCGCGGATACGCAGACGAAACCGCATTCCGTCAAGCGAGAATTCGGGGTTCAACGCTGTGATATCTGTTTCGGTCTTCACACCGTAGCGCACCACACGTGAGCCTTCGCCTTGAAGCCTGGTCGCGAGTTCGAGACCGTACGGGTCGTCAATGTTAATAACGGAACTCTTTGGCCGCGTGCCCAGTCGACCGTCAAACAAGCGCTGCTTTGCATACCAGTAGTTTTCCATCGTCTGGTGATAGTCGAGATGGTCGCGGGTGAGGTTGCTAAAGATCGCCACTGCATACTCGAGCTCATCGCAACGATGAAAGTCCATCGCCTGTGAAGAACACTCCATCACTGCTGTTTTTACTCCAGCCTCGACCGCACGGCGAAGCATGCGTTGCATATCAGTTGCTTCCGGCGTGGTGCGCTCCGCTTTAAGTCGTTCACTCCCCATGCGGTATTCGACCGTGCCGGTCATTGCTGCAGGTTCACCCGCAGCTTCGGGAATCGAGGCGACAAGATATGCCGTCGTTGTCTTGCCATTGGTTCCGGTGATACCGACCAACTTCAACTCACGTGACGGGTGATGATGAACGGCCGCTGCGGCCTGGGCCATAGCGCGTCGAACGTTATCCACCTGAACCCACGCGCCGATAAAATCGGCGGGTCGTTCGGATTCGGACATCACCCCGACCGCTCCCTGTTGCATCACTTGTGGGATGAACTTGTGGGCATCGAGCAAAGCGCCACGCACTGCGACAAAGAGAGTTCCGGGGCCGGCACGTCGCGAATCGTGACTTACGTCTGTTACGAGTAGATCTTCGTCACCGGTTAAGTGGCCGCCGGTTGCTGCTGCAGTTTGTTTGAGTGTCAGGGGTGGGGTCACGTCAGTGAATATTACGAGAGGCGGGGTGGGATGTCACTTGTTGCTCTCGGCGTCCTCTGTGTTCTCTTACGCTTGGCGGCTTTGCCGCATCCCTTGCGGTAAGCC
>DATBMP010000542.1:0-3593 GCA_036554845.1 Pyrinomonadaceae bacterium | reverse complement strand
CGACTGGTAAGTTTTTTGTCCCGGATAATTAACGCGTCCAGCAATGTAATAGAACTCCGCCGGCTTTGAGGTGATGTTAATTACGTCACCGGGTTTGATTAGAGTGCTTAACGCTGTCGAATCGCTGAGGTCAATAACCTTCGGAGCTACGCCACCGCGCATGATCACCGCTCTGGCAGCATCAACTCTCGGTTGAGATTCGGCAAGAACCACGTAAAGCGGTACTGCTTCACGTCGCAGTATCTTCTTGCCCAAATTGTTAACGAGACCCGTGATGATTACCGTGTGACTTGAATACTGTCTCACTCCTACTGAGACATGCGCGCCGTCTTCAACTGCGCGTCGTTTGAGCTCGTCGACGATCAGTTTCTGAATCTCATCCGTCGTCAGCCCCGCCACCTGAAGCGCACCACCAGCAATCGGAAGATCAATCATTCCACCATCGATCACAGTGTAGAGACTTGATTTATTGACATTCGAGTTGAGAAATCGAATGTCCAGCACATCGCCAACACCCACACGATACATTCCAATCAACGAATCTTCAGAAAGCGGCGCTGTTTCAGTAACCTTATTCGACGGCTCGGTCGGATCATTAGTCGAAACTGGGGTCACCTTCGGTGCGGTCGATTCGGAATTAATAGGTGTCGGAGGTTTTTCAACTGGCTTGCCATCGTCAGGCGCGCTCTCGAGTTTTGCGATTTCAGCTGCCGCGCCCGGTTGACTGGAGTTGTTAATGATCCGGTAAAGAGTGTTAGCCAGTGGCGAATTGAGGCTGACCAGTTTCTTATACGCGTCGAGTGACTGGTTACGCCTGCCGAGCACGTATGAAGTCATCCCAAACCGAAAATGCGCTTCGGGCCAGTCTGGTTTAAAACGCGCTGCTCGTTTAAAAGACTCAGCCGCGTCCTTGTATGCCTTTGCCTGAACATAGGCCATCCCGAGCTGGTATTGATACTGAGGATTGTCTGGGCTCAGCTTATTGGCTTCTTTCAACGCCACGATGGCTTCGTCCGCTTTTCCAGCATCGTAAAGGACCAAGGCAGTCTCGTAATTCTTCTGCGCCTCTGCGGAAGGATTGCTGGAAGGAGCTTCTGGTCCATTAGCCTGCAAATCACCGCGTGCTTTAATCGCTGGGTTAGCCGCGGCAGTTTCCTGCACACGATCCTGCGTGAGGGCTAAACCGTTTGTTGAGAGAAATAAAACGCTGACGAGGAGAAAAGCTATCTTCATCTTGAACACCAGGGTTTGGTCTATTGCTTCCGTTCAGGCAAGCGTGTTGGAAGTGTGGATATGTGACTTACATTTAGGCGAGCCGGATTATACACCATAGGTGCCAAAGGTTAAGGCGTGTTGGAATCTGGCGAAGCCCGCCCTCGAGGCCTTCGGCCCTGCAATATCGGAAAAGTTGTAATAGCTCCGATATTCCGATTGTTCCCGTCTGCAGCGATTCAGGGACCTGTTGCGCAGACTCAAGCCAAACGAGCTACCGTTTGATATAGTCTGAATTTTCACTGGCCAGCCAGATCGCTGGCTGTCTGAGAATAGCAGTACTGAGCCCATGGATTTAGAGCATGTATGAGTTTGCAGTAACACCTGCGGTAAACCAGATTCGACGCCGGGGAGTGGAGATTTCTGAAGTGGTTCCACTCAGTCTGGGCGCCGAACTGGAACTCGAACCGGGTGACCGAATCATCAAGGTTAACGGGCGTGTGGTTCGCGACTACCTCGACTTTCGCTTTCAAACCTCCGGCGAGACCGACCTCGTCATCGACGTTCGCAAGGCTTCGGGCGAAGACTGGGAACTTCAGGTTCAACGTCTTGAAAGCGAAGACTTTGGTTTGAGTTTCGAGCAGATAGTCCCTCGTCAATGTGCTAACGAATGCATCTTCTGCTTCTGCAATGGAAATCCCCCCACCGCTCGACCCTCTTTGTTTATTAAAGATGAAGACGTGCGACTGTCCTTTCTCTATGGGAACTACACGACGCTGACCTCGATCACTGATGACGAGATGCGACGAATCGTTGAGCAGGGCCTCTCGCCGCAGTACGTGTCGATCCATGCAACCGACCTGGACGTGCGTGCTTACCTGCTCGGGATCAGTAGGGAGCGTGCGGACATCTCGGCAAAGCTGAAACAGTTGCTCGACGCTGGAATCCAGGTTCACGGTCAGGTGGTGCTGTGTCCCGAAATTAATGACGCCGAGATCCTCAACCGAACGATCAATGATCTCGCTGCGGAATATCCTCGAATTAAGAGCGTAGCTGTCGTGCCACTTGGTCTCACCAAGTACAACACCGACCAGCGATTAAAGCCGGTGACAAAAGAGTTCTGTGAAATGACGATTGGACAGGTCACTCGAATCCAAAGTGAACTTCGAAAGCGACTGGGAACTACATTCGCCTACTTAGGTGATGAGATCTATTTGAAAGCTGGCCAATCGATACCAAGTCGGAAGCACTATGGAGACTATCCGCAAATCGAAGACGGGATTGGTATGGTCCGGTCGTTTACGAATACTTTCCAGCGCCTGCTTGACCGTTTTGATCGCCGCCCATTCGAGTTTCCGACTAAGGTCTTCGGAACGGTGATAACTGGAACCTTGTTCGCGCCCGTCCTTCGAGAGCAGATCGATCGAATGAACAGTCGTTTCGGAACACGAGTTCATGTGGCGGGCATCGAGAACAATTATTTCGGTGGTGATGTGTCAGTGGCAGGATTACTGACTGGCGGTGATCTTGTTAACGCGCGTGATCGAGCCAAAGGCAACTTTGTCATCATTCCGAAGACGATGCTTAAAAGCGACGAAGACATTTTTCTGGATGGCAAAACTCTTGCTGAAGTTGGAAACGAGATCGACCTTCCGATTACCGTCGCTGATTCCAACAATCTTGAGTCGGTATTGCGCATGAGCGCTAGTTAATCAATGACCGTGGCTACGCAATCTTCCGCTCCATCTGACTTAAAGATTCTTGATGTGGGGTGTGGGCAAAACAAATACCCTGGAGCTATTGGCATCGATTCGAACCCGCGTAGTCACGCCGATGTGATTCACGATCTGGGAGTTGTTCCCTACCCCTTCCCTTCAAATGAGTTCGACCAGATAGTCTGCCGTCATGTAATTGAGCACGTTCCGGATGTGATGGCGTTTGTTACGGAACTACATCGCATTAGTAAACCTGGCGGTCGAATTCAGATTGTGACTCCGCACTACACGAACCCCGATTGGGCCACCGATCCAACCCACCGAAACCATTTCAATAGTTACACCTTCAATTGCTTCATTCCCGATCAAACTCCGTTTCCGTTTTACACAACTGTTGAGTTAAAGGCGGTGCGCACTTACGTCAGCCTTGCAAATCTTTGGCGCGCGCTTGGTTTGGAGTTCATCACTAACTTGGATCAACGTTGGCCCGCCTTCAGATTCACACGCAAGTTTTGGGAGTTTTATCTTTCGACTGTTGTTCGCGGTAAGGAATTGTGGTTTGAATTTGAAGTGGTTAAGTGAGTTCTTTACAACCTGATCGGATCTGCTAACATCGCAAGCGCCCACTCTCCACCGGCTAAACTCTTTGCCAGTAGGCACCAAGTA
>DATBMP010000536.1:0-3907 GCA_036554845.1 Pyrinomonadaceae bacterium | reverse complement strand
GGCTTACCGTTAGTCCAACTTAAATATCAGGCTATGCCTAAACTGTTCCATCTTTGAAGCATAGCCTCGATCAAAATATACGAAGGTTCGGTAAGCCGCAGGCTTACCGCAAGGGTGCGGCAGAGCCGGAAGTCCAAAAAGACTTTTGTGCAAAGCGCCGGCGAGTAGCTGTTTTTGGATATTGCCGCCAGCGGCCGCGGCGGGGATCTTTATCCACCACGGGCTCAAATCGTGCGCCGCCCGGGAAGAGCATCTAGATCATTTTCGTTGCAACCTCACGATCGCCAACTCTCCGTTATCCGCAATGACCAAAGCCTCGGTCGACTCTAATTCTGTTAACTGGTGAACCCACTGCAACGGTACGATCACTAACGCGGTAGTTTGGTTCGTCTCCTGCAAAATCTCCTCTGCACCTTCGAACTTTCTTGGTTGACCATCCGGACCATAGACCACACGACCAGCAGCGTAGAATTCGATACCGCGATTGACCTCGTGCAATGAATACACAAGCGCCGAACTATACCCGAGAGCATCTGCCTGCTCGATTAAGTAACGAACCGAATGTCTGGTTGCGATCTGGGGCACACCGCAGTTAAGCGCGAGGACGATTGTCAGCGGAATCGCCATAGCGATCGAACCTGTTGCAACCAGTTTGAGTTGCGGGTGGACCAAGGCGAGCACGCCAGCGATTAGCAAAGGCAACACAATCAAAACTGCAAACGCGAGCGATAGAATCCCCGAGATGGCCACGTAAGCGACGCTGCCCACAACGAAAAGCAATAGCGATCCTCCCATCATTCGCATCGGTGTAAATGACTGGTTACCTCGCAAAAAACGTGTGAGTTGCTCGCCGGCCAAAAATGCCATCGGCGGCAGAACCGGCAAGATGTACCCCGGCAGTTTCGATCCGGAAAGCGAGAAGAACAGTAATGGCATTGCTAACCACGCAAGACAGAAGAGTCGAAACTGGTCCAATGGTGTCCTCGTGGTCCAATTCCAGTTTCTCGCGTTACGCAACTGTTTGATCGTTAAGACAAGCCAGGGTAAGGCGAGCGGAAAAATTATCAGGAAGTAAAAGAAGAACGGTTGAGGATGACTGTACTTATTGGAGAGATACCGAGCGAAGTGATGCTGGACAAAGAACTGGTCGATGAAGTTCCATCCATGACGCGCGATCACTGGCCCATACCAGATCGATGCCACCAATATCGTTAGCGGCAATCCCCACAATAAACTCGAAACCACCGGACCCTTTGGCAGCGACCGTCGCAAAATGTAGTAAAGAAAGATGACTCCAAATGGAATCACCAGACCGATCAGTCCTTTTGCGAGAAGCGAGATGCCCATCATGACGTAAAAGCTGATCAGCATTGCCCGGCGTCGCTTTGAATCAAGCTCCAGTTCCGCCAGCAGAAAACAGGCCAGGGCAACGGTCAGCGTCATTGTGACAACGATGTCGAAACTGGCGGCGCGAGAGAAGATGATTATTCCGGGTGTGGAAGCGATGATTAGAGCGCTGACGCATCCCAGGCGTCGAAGATCCGGATCACCAGCAAGTGTCCCTACTCGTTTGCCGGCGCAATGGATCGCCACGATCGTCAGTACTCCGCAGATGGCTGGACCTAAACGTGCAGACCATTCAGACACTCCAAACAGACCGAAAGCGAACTGCATCATCCAATAGAGGAGGGCCGGTTTTTCAAACCAGTTGTAGCCAGCGAGTGTTGGCGTGATTAGATCGCCGCGGAGAAACATCTCTCGCGCGACTTGAGCGTAGCGAGGTTCGTCGGGACCAACCAGTGGCAAGTATCCGAGACCGTAGAAATAGAACGCGATGATCAGAAGAAGAAGTAAAAAGCAGCCGCGCTTGGCAAGCTTTGAAAGTAGCAAGTATAGTCGCTCCGTTTTTTGCGGTCAGTTGTTCTTAGGTGTTGGGTCTTTGGTCTTGGGATCTTGGTGACTTGCTGGCAATCGAGCAAAGGCTTAACGAACCTTTGCGTCTTAGACCATCACACAACAAACGCGGAAGATCAAAGTTCAAAAGACCTACGACCAAAGCCCAGAGACCTAAACCTCGAAAAAATTCAAGTACGCAATGATGCACAAAACCGCAGTTATCGGCGTGGGCCATCTCGGCCGCCAACACGCTCGTATCCATTCAATACTTGCCAGCGAGGGTCTCTGTTCATTCACGGACGTTTGTGATCTGAATGAGCAGACCGCGCGCAACATCGCCACCGAACGTGGAACTGAGTGGTCCACCGATTGGCGACAGTTAATCGGCAAGGTCCACGCCGTAAGCCTCGCGGTTCCTACCGAAGCGCATTGTGAAATAGCTTGCGGCCTGCTTGAAGCGGGAATTCATGTGCTCGTCGAAAAACCGATCTCTCGCACACTCGCTGAAGCCGATCTAATGCTTGCTGCCGCCGCCAAAGGTCGAGCCGTGTTACAGGTGGGACATCTTGAACGTTTCAACCCGGCCCTCATTGCGCTTCGACCATACGTGAAGAATCCGGTCTATTTCGAGATCCATCGTGTTGGCGAGTTCACTGCGCGTTCGCTGGATATCGATGTCGTCCTGGACCTGATGATTCACGATCTTGATATCGTTCAGTGGCTGGTGGGAGAAGACATTGAAGTAACGGGACTGCACGCTGTCGGCATTCCAATTCTCACAAACAAAGTGGATGCGGCAAACGCGCGACTCGAGTTCGCCACTGGCGCGGTCGCGAACATAACCGCTTCCCGCGTCGGCACAGAACGAATCCGTAAAATGCGCTTCTTCCAACCTCATGATTACGTTGCGGTGGACTACGCAACCAGACGATCGTCTGTCAGCAGTCTGGCGCCACCCACAGCCAGCGGATCCTGGCCCGGTGTTCATGTTCGCAATCTCGACATCGTTGATGTGGAACCGTTGCGGGTCGAGATTGAGGAGTTCTTGAAAGCTGCTCGTGAGGGAAGCGCGCCGCCGGTTTCTGGCCAGGAAGGTCGAAATGCGCTCGCACTCGCGTTGCGTGTTCAGGAGCGAATCCTCGAACACGCGAATGCTGCGCAGGTTGAGGCTGTGCGTGCCCGAATGCGGAGGTAGAAAGGAGCGCGGGCGTCCTCGCCCGCCCGGCGCCAAAGTCAGACGTCAGAGGTCTCCGCCGTTCATTGTTTAGTTGTAGTGGGTCTTTGTGCTTAGTTGTCCATTGTCGAGGCCTTCCACTCCAGACATAAGTAGACGCGGAGATCGCTGAGACGGGGAGGACGCAGAGCCAAGCGACATGGGTTACAGGTTTTGCTTTGGCGGACCTTTGGCCTTTGAACACTGACTTCTGACTTTGGCGCCGGGCGGGCGAGACGCCCGCGCTCCTCTCTGGCAACCGATTTTGACCACCACCGACAAACTAGTTCTTTACCAACTCCCGCAAACCGATCTATCTTCACTTTGGTTTCTCGACGTTTGACCCATTCCCCTCCCCCAGCCATGAAAAAACCCAATCTACTTCCTCTCGCTATTCTTCTCTTTCTCCTTTTCACTCCCACACAGATCAGGGCGCAGCAAACCTGCCAACCACCTGCGTTGCCCATCCCGACTACCGGGCAAAATATTTTCTCTGAAGAACAGGAGATGATGCTCGGTGACGCCATTGCCGAACACTTACAACGTGATCACGCCATCATCGATGACGCGGAAGTAACTGCGTACCTGAAACGCATCGGTGAACGTCTCACCAACCATCTGCCGCCAACTCAACTCAGGTTTCAGTTTTTCGTCTTCGATATCAATGATGTGAACGCCTTCACTCTACCCGGCGGCCGAATCTACGTGTCGCGCAAGATGATCGCGTTCGCTCGCAACGAGGATGAGTTGGCCGGCGTTGTCGCGCATGAGTTGGGCCACATTGTCGCGCGCCATTCA
>DATBMP010000512.1:0-9844 GCA_036554845.1 Pyrinomonadaceae bacterium | reverse complement strand
TGCCGCACCATTTTTAACCAGAACAAGGTAATGGTCTCGTTATACTTCTCGAGTCCCACGCCGTGATGTTTGAGAAAGCGGAATAAGCCGTCCTTCATCCTCGCTAGCGCCTCGTTTTCAGTACTCTCGTTCAGATACCAGGTTGCTACGATTAAATGCTGGTGATGATTGAATTCATCTGCCGGGGTTTCGCAAGACTCAAACCCATGGACCACCCCTTCAATATCTTCCTGACTTCGAAAGTGGCTCATCGTCCCTCCAAAAGAAAGCGAGGCGGATCGATTAACGATCCGCCTCGCTGGTTAACTGATTGGGCTCGCGTTTACTTTGCAGCCGCTTGACTGGCCGCTCTTGTCAGCCGCGATTTGTGACGCGCTGCGGCGTTCTTGTGCAGGACGCCTTTCTGGACAGCCTTGTCGATCGTTGAAACAGTGTCAGGTAACAACTCTTTCGCCGTGGCAGCATCACCGGAGGTAAGGGCGCCGCGCAGATTCCTGATTGACGTTCTGACACGGGTGCGATTGCTGCGGTTAATTTTGCGACGCTTCTCGTTCTGTCGCACCCTCTTCTCTGCTGACTTGTGATTAGGCATTCAAAAACTCCGGTAAATTCAATATCTACTCTGATTTAACGTTGGCAGTGCCAAACGCAAGTGTCGGAGTATAGGGATCGAACCTGGTGTAGTCAAGCGACGGACACGCACAGATACCCGGTCTTTTGCGGTCCAAGCTTAGAGTTTTGCGACGGCCACAACAACATCACAGCCGCGACAAAATCATTATTTGACAGGCTCGTAAATGCTGTAGTAGCGTCCAATCACCTAAGTATGCAAGCAAGCTTTCGGCAAACTCACTCCCGCGCATCCTCTCGAATACTGCCCCGAACCCCGGAAAGAGAGAATTCCTGCTGTTGAAGAAGATTGAGCTTCCACCCAGGGGCTTGGAAACGCTTTTCGGCGTTCACGACCAGAACATTAAGTATCTGGAATCGCTCCTCGACATTCGTGTCAATGCCCGCGGTCAGGACGTCTCAATTGACGGCGACCCTGGTGATGTCGAGACCGCAGAACGGATCCTTGAAGACTTCGCTGAACTATTTCAGGAGGGTCGGCAGTTCACCGATAAGGAACTGAGAGAGGCATTCGCACAGATTGCCGAAGACCGCGCCTTCAGTTTGCGCGACTACTTCACCAAAGCGCGCTTCAATCCTGCCGGTAAGAAACAGGTCGCACCAAAATCGGCGAATCAAAGAAGATACATCCAGGCTATTCAGGATCAGGATGTGGTTTTTGGGATCGGCGTGGCTGGCACCGGCAAGACTTACCTCGCGGTCGCGATGGCGGTCCAGGCTCTAATGCAGAAGCAGGTCAATCGGATAGTGCTTGCCAGACCTGCGGTTGAAGCCGGTGAAAAACTCGGGTTCTTGCCGGGCGATCTGCAAGATAAAGTCGATCCATATCTGCGACCACTTTATGATGCGCTTTTTGATCTGATTGACTACGAACGTGTCACACGCCTGCTGGAGAAACGAGTAATTGAAGTCGCGCCGCTGGCATTCATGCGAGGTCGTACGTTGTCTGACGCCTTCATCATCCTTGATGAAGCACAGAACACGACCAGCGAACAGATGAAGATGTTCTTGACGCGCATTGGATTTGGTTCCAAGGCCGTGATCACCGGTGACGTCACACAAGTCGATCTGCCAACCGGTAAACGCAGTGGCTTGATCGAGGCGGAACGCGTCCTTTCGGATCTGGAAGGAATCGAGTTCATCTACTTCACAGACAAAGACGTCGTGCGCCACAAACTCGTGCAGATGATCATAAGGGCCTACGAAGAGCACACCAAGAAACCTCACATGTAATTTGCTTCCAGGTACTCAGCTTGATCGAAATCGTAAACCGCCAGCGAAAAGTTCCGATTGATATCGATCACTGGCGCGACTTCACGACTAAAGCGATGCAGACGATTCCCACCGGCGTGACCAGCGTCACCATCGTCTTCGTTTCAGACCGACTAATGAGCGAGTTGAACCTGCACTGGCGAGATAAGTCAGGCACCACTGACGTGTTGTCATTTCCAGCCGAGCAAGCAGAGTTTGAGATGGCTGGTGGTCCAACCCTCGGTGACATCGTGATCTCTGTTGAGCGGGCTGTGAAGCAGGCACGGGAAAACAGTTGGTCCGTTGAGAACGAGATCGCGCAGCTTATATTGCACGGGCTCTTACACCTATGTGGCTACGACCACGAAACCGACAACGGTGAGATGAACCGTCTGGAGATCAAGCTCCGTAAGCGACTCGAGATCTAGAATTGTGGGGACGGGATTACCGATTCGTAAACGTTTTGTTATGAAGCTTGTCACGCAAGACTAACTCCTTTACACCACCTGCAATATACGTTTTACTATTCGTTGATAATGCAAATCGAATTTGCGCTCACCGCTCTGCTTCTAGCCATACTGTCGATACTCGCCACGGTTGACCTGGCCCTTGGTCAGTTAAGCGACGTCGGTCTACGACGTTTGATTGGCGAAGCCGAAGAGCGAGAGAAGGCACGCTCTGCCGGTTTTCTCAAACAAGTCCTCGAGAACCGTCCACGCTTCAGTTTTGCCATCTCGGCAACTATTCAGATTCTTCTAGTCGTCGTTGCGGTCCTGGTTACTTCCATCTCGCTGGAGCTCTTTGCTGATCGGCGGTTTGTACTTGTTGGTCTATTCACCGGTTTACTGCTTGCCGGAATTTTTCGTCAGCTCATTCCACTCCTTATCTCTACTCGCGATCCCGAAGGCACGTTACTGGTCCTGTTGCCTGTAATCAGACCCTACTTGCCACTAATGGTTTTCCTTGCAGATCCTTTTCACCGTTTGTTTGATCGCACAAAGCGCAAGGAGCAGATCGAGGAACAGAGTGCTGAAGATCAGGACGAAGACTCAGTTGACGACATCCAGGCGCTGATTGAAGTCGGTGAAGCCGAAGGGATTCTTGAAGAGGAAGAGGGACAACTAATTCACTCAATCATCGAGTTCGGCGATACGCGTGTCAGCGAAGTTATGACACCGAGGCCCGACATCGTTGCAATCACCGTCGATGCGACGGTTCGCGAAGGTCGCGACATCATGATTGACTCGAAATACTCGCGCCTTCCAGTTTATCGCGACCAAATCGACAACGTGGAAGGGATGATCTATGTACGCGATCTGATGGAATGTTGGCCGGATGGACGGGAAGATGAGCCGGTTACACCGCTCGTTCGACCCGTTTATTTCGTTCCGGAAACCAAGCCCGTTGCTGAACTGTTGGAAGAGATGCAAAAGGCCCACGCCCATCTGGCGATGGTGATCGATGAATATGGTGGCGTCTCGGGACTGGTGACGGTCGAGGATATTCTGGAAGAGATTGTCGGTGAGATTGAGGACGAAGACATCGGCGGCGAAGAGTTGAAAGAGATTGTTGAAGCATGTGAAGGCTGTTATGAAGTGCAAGGGTCCACCGAGATTGGCAAGATCGAACGACTCTTTGACATGGAGATCGAGGCTGATGATTTCACCACCATAGCCGGTCTGGTAATTAACGAATCAGGCAAGGTTCCACGACCGGGGGACCATCTGGTGTTTCGTGGTCTCGACGTTCAGGTCTTAGAGGCGGACGAACGACGCATTGGACGTTTGCTGTTGAAACGTGCTGACGATTCCAACGGAAACGAATCGGCACAGACACACTGATGGCATCCTTAAGAACTATTGCCGGAATACTGTCTCCCCGCTGGCGTGGTCCATCGGTTTGCGCGTCGTGTGGTAATGAGTTTGTTTGCGGTGCAAAGCTATCCGGTTGTTGGTGCTCTGAACTGAAACTAAGCGAGCAAACTCTTGCGGAGTTGCGTTCACGTTTCGCTGGCTGTCTCTGCAGAGACTGCCTGAACAAATCTACAAATCACGACGAGTCGCCTGCTGAGGTGAAAGGCTGAATGGCAAAGAAGCAAAGCAAGTTCTTGAGCGGACGCCGCATAGATCCTGCTCCGATAACTTCAAAGATTTCCCTTCCCGATCTGGTTGATGAGGCTTTCCTTGCTTACAACGCTGCGAGGCTGCGTGAGGCATGTCAGTTGTTCACGCATAAGATGCTGGAACCGGAAGTCACCGTGGGCCTTTCATTAACGGGCGCACTTACCCCGGCAGGACTGGGAATCTCAGCGCTCATCCCTTTGATAAAAGCCGGATTCGTTGACTGGATTATCTCAACGGGCGCGAATCTTTATCACGACACGCACTTCGGTATCGGTCTCGCGATGCATCAAGGGAATGCGCAGATCTCCGACATCGTGCTGCGCGAGCAGGAGGTTGTGCGCATCTATGACATCTTTTTCGACTATTCAGTTCTGCTAGACACAGACGCCTTCTTTCGTCAGGTAATCGCCGGTCCTGAATTTCAGCGTCCGATGTCAACAGCAGAGTTTCACTTTCTCTGTGGCAAGTATGTCCACGAACGCGAAAAGAAACTTGGGCAGAAGGACAAGTCGTTGCTCGCCGTCGCTTATGAATATGGTGTGCCGATTTACACCTCATCGCCGGGGGATTCGTCGATCGGCATGAACGTCGCAGCCAAGGCGCTACAGGGAAACAAACTCGCATTCGATCCATCGCTCGACGTTAACGAGACTGCAGCGATTGTGCTCGCCGCCAAAAGGAATGTTGTTCAAGACAAGTCATCACGCGCAAAGAAACGCGCTGGTCGCTCCGCAGTTTTCATTCTCGGTGGCGGTTCACCGAAAAATTTCATGCTGCAAACTGAGCCGCAAATTCAAGAAGTCCTGGGTATCGACGAACGCGGCCACGACTATTTTCTCCAGGTTACCGACGCGCGACCCGACACCGGCGGACTCTCAGGCGCCACACCCGGTGAAGCGGTCTCGTGGGGCAAGGTTGATCCGGATCGCTTACCCGATGCAGTCGTCTGTTATGTCGATTCGACTGTGGCGCTCCCATTGATTACGGCTTATGCTTTAGCAAGACACGAACCGAGGAAGCCAAAGCGGCTCTACGATCGGCGTGAAGAGTTCATGAAGTTGTTGTTGTCCGAGTATCAGCGATCGAAACGACGTTAACGATCGAGGGGAGCGAGCAATAGATGGGAAACTCACTGAACAACGCCGTCGTGGAAAAGCACAGGCCAACCTACGACTGCTCGAAGTGTCCGGCGTACTGTTGTTCAATTTACGATCGCGTGCAGGTCACACTCCGCGACATCAAGCGACTGGCGCGACACTTCGGATTGCAAGTAGACGTTGCAACTGAACGCTTCACTAAGATGTATGGAACGAAGGAACGTGTGCTGCGCCGCAGTTACGATCCGATCTTCGGTCAATCGTGCAGCTTCCTGAACAAGGAAACGCGCCAGTGCACGATCTATCACGCTCGGCCCCTGGTTTGTCGCGAGTTCCCCACGACCTCGCGTTGCGCGTACTACGACTTATTACGTTTTGAACGACGTCAACAGGATGATCCGGATGTATTACCGCTGGTGAAAATCACCTTCCGCAACGGAAAGAAGTAAGGCCATGAAGGAATTTCTATCAAAGATGATCGGTAAGAGGATTGATGTTTTCTGCGGGGGCTCGTCGAGCCTGCGCGGAGAGGTCATCAGAGTGGAAGATGCTGTGCTGCATTTGAAAGACAGCGATAACAGGTTGTGCTTTGTAGCGATTGATAAGATTGTAGTTGTTTGGGAAGCACGCGACGATGATCATCGCGCCGGGTTTGTCGCACCCTTACCGAACAACAAATAGTTCTCAATCGAAACTCCAAAAAGAAACGCCGTCACCTGGAATCAGGGACGGCGTTTGGTCGTTTTAGGAGTTTTGCAGAAACTAGTCGGCTTTAGGAGCTATTGTGACTTTGCGAAAACCATCAAGTCGATTCAGCCAGTAGTCGGTAAACTGGGAATAGATAACGCCCTGGCGACGAGATGCATGGTAGAAACCGCGTTCGTCAACAACGACGCCAACGTGTCCTAGATTGCTGAAGAATACGAGCGTACCAAACTTGAATTTCTCATCTTCACTCGGAGCCGGAAAACGGGCCCACATACTTCTCGCACTCACGCGTTCGAAGTTAATTCCCGCAGCCTGATAGATACTCCAGACAAAACCTGAGCAATCGAAAGTGTTCGGTCCTTCACTGCCCCAGCGATAACGCGCACCGAGTCGGTCGTCAATTGCTGCAGACATCAACTGTTGAAAGGAGAACTTCGGCGTGGCGCTGCTGGTGTTAATACTCGTGCGTGGACTGCGAATGTCATCAGGTGTTGCTACTGACACTACGACCGCTTCGTCTTCGCGAAGGTTTAGGTCTTCACTATCGGAGAGCGTTGCAAGCTGAGTCGCTTGCCTGACGCGGGTCTCGCCCTTTTGGGCCAAGGCTGTCAGCGGAATGCTGACCAGGAAACAGGCGGTTACGGCATAGGGGAACAGTTTTCGATGGATCATTAAGGGAACGATCTCTCCTAATTAAGATGGCTATAACTTGTTCGGGATTACAGAAGTGAGGGGAGCACTGCTTGAACCGAGGCCGATTCTATAGATGTGAAGAATCCGTCACAAGACGCAATGTGACTGTCTTGCAAGGGGGCAGATTTTGTGACTCAACCGACGGACCAAAAGAGGTCAAGCTGGAGTCGAGGTCACACAGGCGAGTCACGAAAATTGTCACAGCGTTTTACGACGGAACACTTTCCGGTCAAAGTGATTTGTAATTAATGGTCAAGAGGTGGGAGGTCAGAGGTCAGAGATGACGCTTTGCATAAAAAGTCCTTTTTGGGTTCCGGCTCGGCCGCGCCCTTGCGGAAAGCCTGCGGCTTGCCGACCCTTCATATATTTTGATCGAGGCTCTGCCTCAAAGATGGAACAGTTTAGGCATAGCCTTATCTTTAGTTTGGAATAACGGTAAGCCGCTGGCTCACCGCATGGGCGCGGCAGAGCCGTACCCAAAAGACTTTTTGTGCAAAGCGTGATCTGTCACCACTGACCACTGACCTCCGCTAACCTGTTTGTTAAGCCTGCGAGCGGATGTGTTTATAAAGATTGAGGGCGAAAAGCAGTGTGAGTGCGAGTGTCATTGGGGAACCTGCCTTGTTCTGTTCTGCGAAAGCTATCTGGTGTAAGAGAAATATAGAACGAATCAAAGCGGCTTCCAGAAACTCTGCTTAGTCAACTAACCTGGCCCGCCGCCTGGTAGTTCAACCCGACGCTGATTATCTTCTGGAGCAACTGGTCATAGGGCACTCCAGAATGTTCCGCAGAATCAGCAAAATCTTCATTGCAAGCGATTTGAGGATTGGGATTCGCCTCGAGCAGATAAAACTGGCCCTCCTCCGTTAGTCGATAATCCAGCCGCGCATAACCACTCAGAAACATGTAGCGATAGATGCGTTTCGAGAGTCGTTCCAGTGTCTTGTGCTGTTCCGGAGTCAACTCAGCAGCTTTGGTCTTCACACCCACTCGCTCCTGATAAGCCGGATCCCATTTGACCTTCAAGGTGGCGATGTTCTCGGCCCCTTCGGGCAACTTCTCCATCACCAACTCCCACGGTGAATAAGTTTGAATATTCTGGTTTCCTATCACACCCACATAGATCTCGCGACCTTTGATGAACTGTTCCGCAATAGCAGCAGTCTTGTTTTGTCGGTGAATGAACTCGACGCGCTGCGTTAGTTTTTCGTCGTCGTGCACAATCGAGGCCTGCGCAATTCCAACCGAGCCTTCTTCACTGATCGACTTCACTAATAATGGAAACGTCAAACGTTTGGGTCGATGCACTTTGCGATTCATCGGAAAGACAGCGAAGTTGGGCACCTGAATGCGGTGATAGGTGAGGATCATCTTTGTCAGGGCTTTGTCGTGCGCCAGCGTCAATCCACGCGGATTACATCCGGTATAGGCCTGCTTCATCAACTCGAGGTAGCTGACTACATGCTGATCATAAAGTGGGTAACCGTGAAACTCTTCGAGCAAGTTGAAAGCGATGTGCGGTTTATGTTCGAGGAGTGCGTTTCCAATCACGTTCAATTGATTGTAGAGGCCGATCGGAAAAACCTCGTGCCCCATCTTTCTCAGCGTCGAAATAACATCGAACTCGGTTTTTACTTCAAGCTTCTCTTTATCACTTAACCCTTCGAGCGTATCCGGCGGCACAAGGTCCTCATGGACCAGCACGATGATTCTGAGCTTCTTTTTGGGCTCGAAAGTCATAACAAGTCAGACGGCGATGCGATGATAACCCGAATGAAGCACGTTCATGACCTGAACGGTTAAAACAATCATCACACGCCGGCGTGCTTCGCGGCGCGGAGTTACCACTCTTAAGTGCAGTTCTTTGCAGCGATCGATCATGTTTTGCAGGACGTGATCGATCGTGTATTGATGCACGCCCGTGCCCTCGGCAACGATTTGACGTACTTCACGACGAACACTGCGGATAAAACTTGCGGCACTTGGTTTGGATTGGTGACGTGGATCGTCGGAAAAGATGCGACTCAGATCTCGGTCATAGACAGCCGGCCATTCGAAATCGTAGCGCTCACGTTTGCGACGGTAATGTTCACGCAACGTGATCTTGATTGCTGAAAGCGGTTCCACTTTAGTGCGCGCACGATTGCGAGGTCTGGTACCTGCAAGCTCTTGCATGACTTCATCGATGTATTCGAGTTTTCTCAGTGCGGGCCAACCTTTGTAGCGACGCCGCCAACGTGAGCGCGGCGTAAGCCAAACTGCAAAGGTCTCGGCAAAATCTTCGGCAGGATGTGCCTGCGCGTACCAGGCACGAAGGTGCAGCACGTAATTGCGACTCTTCGGTTTAGGTTTGTAGAAATCGGGATAGGGTTGAGCGAAAGAACCGAAGAGGTCCCGCCAGCGTCGTCTAAAGTGCAAACGAAACGCAGTGTCCAATGCATGACCTGCCTCGTGACGCAGAATTCTCATGCACTCCGTATCGCTGCCACCTTCAACTTCCAACATCTGCTTGCGTTCGAGTTTCACCAGCCGCGGATGGGCCAGGTAGAACGGAATCGCGATACCAGGAACACCATCAGGCGAGAACCACTCCTCAGAAAGCCAGACGTGCGGTTTGAAGCGAATACCACGCGCATTCAATTCTTCGTAAAGGCGAATGATGTGACGTTCGAGGAAGGACCCTTTGATCTTTACTCCCAAGTCGCAGATCCGCAGATCGAGCAAATGCTCATCGGACAACCGATGCCAGGGGAATCGATAACTCACCTTGTTTCGGTCTCCATCCCGGCATGGTACTGATGGAGCAGGGCGAACAGCTTGGGAGACTGCTTGATGGGGTGGAAGGCAGATCTAGAAAAACCAGAAGAAAATGGCATTCCAGGCGTTTCGTGGGGTTTCAGGATACTGGAGCGCGCCCATTGTAACGACCCTGCCGTGGTTTCGGCTAGCAGGGTGCACGCCGTGGTCCTTAACTGCCTGGAACTACGCCGGTCTTGAGGTAGGATGAGGGACAAAGCCGCTCAACAACGCACTCGGCGCAAAGTGGATTCCGAGCTTTACAGATCTTTCGACCATGATCAATCAACAGATGAGGAAAGATCACCCAATCCTTTTTCGGCACAAGTTCTATCAGATCCTGCTCGATCTTCTCTGCGGTCTTATTCGTAGTCAGTCCCAAACGACGCGACAGACGCGTCACATGAGTATCAACGACGACTCCGGCAGCAATTCCGAACGCGTTACCTAAAACCACGTTGGCAGTTTTCCGAGCCACACCGGGTAGTTCCAGTAGCTGGTCCATCGTAGCTGGAACCTTGCCGCCGTATTCATCTATCAACATTC